>NZ_JAPZSZ010000013.1:0-23703 GCF_027532095.1 Microcystis sp. LE19-195.1E | reverse complement strand
AGGGTTCTACCCTTCCTGGTGTCTTTAACGTGATGGCACCACTCCGATTCCATCCCGAACTCGGTTGTGAAACTTCACCGTGGCCAAGATACTTGTCGGGTTGCCGACCGGGACAATAGCTCGATGCCAGGATTATTCTTTCCTACCCCTCAATCCTAGATTGGGGGGTTTGGCTTTTAGGAAAAATCAGAGGATTTTAAATCTAAACCTCGCTCAAATATTGTATCTATAGCTAACATTTCTCCGTCGCTAGTCATAAATTTATGATCTTTGGTTGCTTGGATAGTTTGCCCATTTTCTAGGGTGTATTCAAAGACTTCTTGTAAACCTCGCTCGTGCCATTGAGAGATTGGTTGACTATAAACAAAACCATTTTGGTCAACAGTATAAACAGTGCAGTTAATTTCTTCGCTCACAATTTTAGCAATTGGTAATAATCCGTATTCCTCAGTTAAAATTAACGTCTCACCTCCTAGACAATATTCGGCAAAATTTACCATCTGTTCAAAGAGATTTTCAGCGATTCTTTTTTCCACGCCATTTTTAGCAGCACCATCGATAAACATCTCCCTTTGTTTCTGCATTTCGGAGGCTTTTTTCTTACCCATTGCCCGACGCAATAGATCCGCTTCTCCCAGGGAATAACCCGCTAAATCCTGCGCCATTTTCATAATCTGTTCTTGATAGACTAAAACTGCGTAGGTTTCCTTAAGAATTGGTTCCAATAAGGGATGATCATAACGAATGGGTTCTCTACCGTGTTTTCTGCCAATAAAGAGAGGAATTAATCCCGCATCTAAAGGTCCGGGGCGATAGAGTGCTAAGATTGAAGATATGTCCTCAATACCCGATGGTTTTAACTCTTTAACGATCTGTTTCATCCCCGATGATTCTAACTGGAAAATACCTTCTAAATCCCCTTCTTCGAGTAATCCGTGGGTTTTGAGAATATCGGGAGGTAGTTTTTTATGTTCTCCTTTAGCCCGAATTTGCAGGGCTTTTCTTTCATCTAAAGGCAATTGATCCAGATCAATTTCTATGCCCTGATTTTGTTTAATTAAATCGGCAGTTTTTTTCAAAGTGGTTAAATTTCTTAACCCTAAAAAGTCCATTTTTAACAATCCCAATGATTCTAAATCTTCCATGAAATATTGGGTAATTACCGCACCATCATTATTTTTCTGGAGGGGAACCACTTCATCTAAAGGCTGGGAAGAAATCACGACTCCCGCAGCATGAACTCCGAAGGTTTTGTTAGTACCTTCGATACGAATTGCCATATCTAACCAATGACGCACATGGGGTTCCGTATCGTATCTTTCTTTAAATGCTGGTTCGGGAGTTTCATCGGAAATCATCACTTTTAAAGGTGTGGGTTTACCGCGAGAAACGGGAATCATTTTCGCCATTTTATCCGATTCGGCGTAGGGAATATCTAACACACGCGCCACATCTTTTAAGACAGCTTTTGATGTCATGCGGTTAAAAGTAATGATTTGGGCAACATTAGCCTCCCCGTATTTTTCCGTGACGTATTGGATCATTTCATCCCGTCTCTCGATACAGAAATCCGTATCAATATCAGGCATAGATTTCCGTTCAGGATTGAGAAAACGCTCAAATAATAAACCGTGATGAACGGGATCAATATTGGTTATTTTTAAAGAATATGCTACCAAAGAACCCGCCGCAGAACCGCGTCCTGGACCGACGGGAATATCATGATCTCTAGCATATTTTATATAGTCCCAAACGACGAGAAAATATGTAGAAAATCCCATTTTCTGTAACATTTTTAATTCGTATTCTAGCCTTTCTTTGTAAGTAGTTTCAATTTCGTGACGAGAAGGACATTTTAATCTTTCTAGTAATCCTAACCAAGCAATTTCTTCTACATAACTATCAGCAGTATGTCCCGCAGGAACTGGATAGTTAGGTAGTCTTGGTTCATTAAATATGTTATAATGTTCGACTTTTTCTGCTACTTCTAATGTGTTATTAATCGCTTCTTCAATCACATCTTCGGGCAGATGATCACGGAAAAGTAAACGCATTTCATCAGCAGATTTTAAGTATTCTGTGCCGCTATAACGGAGGCGTTTGTCTTCAGTAATTAACTTGGCAGTTTGAATACAAAGTAAGGCATCGTGTGCCTCTACATCGTAACAGGAAATAAAGTGAGAATCGTTAGTAGCAACTACTTTAATTCCTAATTCTTTAGCAATTTTAACTATTTCTACATTGACAATCCGATCTTCTTTAGAACCGTGGTCTTGAATTTCTAAATAAAAATCATCACCAAAAAGTTTTTTATACCATTTAGCAGTTTCCTTAGCCAATTTTCTGTTATTAGCTAAAATTGCTTGGGGAATCTCTCCACCCAAGCAAGCACTGGTAACTATCAATCCTTCGTGGTATTGCTGGAGTAACTCTTTATTGATACAAGGACGAGCAAAAATGCCTTTACCTTGAATACCTTTCAGATTAGAAATAGTAGTTAATTTAACTAGATTTTTATAGCCTTGGGTGTTTTTGGCTAAAACAACTTGATGATATTTTCGGTGGCGAAGATTGACTTCAATATCGCCATTGACTACATACATTTCGTTGCCAATAATTGGTTTTATTCCCTTATTACGACAGGTTTTAATTAATTCGATCGCACCATACATGACTCCATGATCGGTTAAAGCGATCGCTGGTTGTCCTAATTCGATCGCTCGATCAATTAGTGCCGGTAATTGGGAAGCACCATCAAGTAAGCTATAATCACTGTGAATATGTAAACCGACAAAAGACATAGTTTTTCAGGAAAAAGTAACAAGGAAAAAGCAAAAAAACCAGAATTTACTTACTTTTAATTTTCAGCAATCACAGTCTATTTTTAGGGTTGATTGAGAATCGTATAAGGGAAAGAACTTTCTTCTAAATTAAACCATTGTTCTCGCAGTTTCTGGTTATCATTGCTGCCGACGACAGTATCAACAAATTTTTTCCATTCGGGATCGTTTTTGGGTAAAATACAGCCATAAAGTTCGGTGGTAATCGGTTGACGGGGTAGTAGCACAAATTGTCGCGGATCCTGTCCTTGTTTAACGATTTCCCCCAGCAGAAGAATTCCATCACTAACCACTGCTTTTACTTCTCCCCTTTGTAATTTTGCCACTGCTTCACTTCGATCACTGACAGCTTGCCAATTAGCCAGAGGATATATATAACGAATAATACTATCGGTGGTGGTGTGGGGAATATAGGCGATCGCAACTGCCGCTAAAGTGTTATTAATATCTATTTTATCAACATTTTCCCTTTTAGTTAGAAATTGCGCTCCTGTCATAAAATAGGGAATAGAAAAATTAACCTTTTCTAGTCTTTCTTCCGTAATTGTTGCCGCATTACAGGATAAATCTACTTGTCCCTGTTCCACTTGCTGAAAACGATTATTAGTCGTCGCTTCTGTAAAGGTTATTGTAACCGGTTTACCCAATTGTTGTTCTAATCGACGTTGGACTAAGCGCATTAATTCCACTCCGTAACCTGTCCATTGTCCCGTTTTCTCATCGATATAACTAAAGGGAGTAGCGTCTTTTCTGGCTGCCGCTTTTAATTCTCCCCTGCGAGCAATTCTTTGTAAAACTGTTTCTGCTAAGACTGATAAATGTAGGTTATTTATCAGTAAAAGACCTAGAAAAATAAACCAAAAGTTTTTAGACATATCAAGAAAGCAAGAAGAGGACAGGAGATAGGGAGAAAAAAGCTAACGGCCGATGTGCGATTAGCAAATGCTGCTGTATTTTAACTACGATCCTCGAATAATCCACTCAAACGTTCTACTTCTGTTTGTGCTGTGTACATAGGAGTTCCAGCCAGAATTCCGGTAACATTGCGGAAAGGTTGACCGATGTGCATACCTTGATGATCGATCGAAAACTCACGAATATCCTTATCGTGCATAGAACCGCGCATTTTTAAAACAGTGATACCGCGGCGCATTTCTCCATACATTTCCACATAACGCAGCAGAATAATTGAATCGGTAATTGTAGAAATATGCGCTTCTGTGATCGAGGAACCTCCTAATAAAGTGGGAGTGGTGGAAGTAAATAATCCTCCCACCTCTTTTTGCTTAATAAAAGAAGTCAAACCGATAATAAATTCCCGAAATCCTTTCAGATTAGAAACCCTTTCTAAAGCAGATAAACTATCTACTGCCACTCGATTAGGTTGAAACTCCTCGATAATTTCCTTCATCATAATTAAATGATTTTCTAAACCCGTAGTTTCGGGATAACGGCAGACTACCTTTAATTTACCTTCCTTTTCCATGCGGTCATAATCCACACCCCAACCGGTAGCATTTCTAAATAACTGTTCTCGACTTTCCTCGAAGGCAAAAATTAAACATCTTTCCCCATTGGTTACTCCCCCGGCCATAAATTCTGTCACCATCAGGGTTTTTCCTGTTCCTGTGGCTCCCGAAACCAAAATAACCGAATCGCGGAAGAAACCACCCCCACACATTCTATCGAGTTCCAAACTGCCGGAAGTAATGCGAATATTAGAGGATTTTTGTTCTAATTCAATGGCTGATAAAGGAATAATCACGGCCCCTTTATTGGGAATAATTGTAAAAGGAAATTCTCCTTTTTGGTGATCGGTTCCCCGATATTTTAAAATTTCGATCGTCCTTCTTCTTTTCTCATCGGTTAAAACGTTGCGTAAAATCACCACATTATCGGCCACAAACTCCTCCACCCCATAACGACTGATTTCGCCGTATTCTTGGGTTCTTTCTGCGGTCATAATCGCTGTTACTTCCAATTCTCGCAAAGCGGTTGCCAGACGAAAAAGATCACTTCTCACTTGAGCGCTATCACTTAAATGGCTAAAAATTGCGCCTAAAGAATCCATAGACACCCGTTTGGCTTTATTTTTGCGGATAGCAAACTCAATGCGAGCGATTAATGCGCCTAGGTCGTATTCTCCCGTCACCATCGGCTTTTCTTCCGGTTGGGGGGAAGCATCGACAAAGGCCCATTGACGATTCTCCTCCCACTGCCGGATATTCCAACCAAAACCACCCATATTTTTTCTTAGTGCTTGGGGTGGCTCCTCGAAGGTGACAAAAACGCCATTTTCTCCATTTTTGATGCCTTCTGCCAGAAATTGACAGGCAAAAACCGTTTTAGCACTTCCTGCCGTCCCCGCTATCAAAGTTGCTCTTCCTTTCGGTAATCCCCCTTCCGAAAGAAAATCAAAGCCGGGGATTCCTGTTTCTAACTTCTCAATCAACTCTAGGGGATTATTTTGCGTCATTTAAGTTCTCTATGAAAACGAGCCAATGTTTATTGTACCTATTTCAGTGACCGGCGATACCAGAAATTCATCCCTAGTTGGGGTGTATCAAGAAAATTCAGTGAGCGTTGTTAACTTTTATGACAATATCGACTAGATTATCCACATTATCTGCTGAGAATTTCTCGAATATAAATGATCAATAAATAATCCCAAGAGCTTATTTTTCAAGAAAATATTAAGTAGGCTGTGTTAGCGCAGTAAGGTAGTTAGGGTTAGATTCCCGCACAAAATTTACCCAAAACAGGAATAGAAATAAAAATCATCTCATCTAATAAAAACAAGATTACTGCTGTTACTATCCTCCTAATTGCCCAATTTAATCTAATTGCTTTTTGCTCTCTAATTTTAGAGATTATAACTAAAGTTTCTGTTTGTAAATATTGTATTAAAGCCGTTAGATAGTCTTCTTCCTCTGCTTGGTTCCATTCCTCAGCAAGCAATTGTTCTGGTAGGATAATTTCACCACCCACTACTGGGGATAGACCCCATAATCCTAAGCCAATAGTAATAATTGTGAATAAATAGGCCAAAAATTTCAAAAGATAGCAGCTAAGACAAGGATAAATAGACTGGTTACATTCAAGGGAAACTATATAAGCAGGTAAATCTTTGCCAAAATTAACCAAAACACCGCTAATAGTCAGAATCAAAGTAAGTTTTGTCTTTAGTTGATTAATACTATCCTTGACAACTTTGATAGAGTTTAAGGTATAATCATAGGTAAGCCGAATATTTGTCATACTTATTTGCTCTACTATGGAACATACAACTGATAATAGTCAAAATCAGCAAGAAAGCGACAATCAAAAAGAAAAAACAGCAACAGGGAAGAAACCCATCCTAAAGATTGATCCTAATAAAACTATACCCTACATACAGGAAGGAATCAAACCGAAAAATAGATAAATTCTGTTTATTTCAGGGTTCCTCTAGATGCGCCATCATTTGACGCATCTCAAGGAAAAATCAAGTAAATTTCTCTAACTATAAAGGAACTTTAGTAATCCAATCTTGATACTTTGGTTCCTGATTGAGAACGATAGAGATTAACTTTTCTTTTAACTGATAAGTAATCGGTTTAGCCGCAGGTAAAGAAAAAGTTTCAATCCTTTTAATCGGAGTAATTTTCGCCGCAGTGCCACTGAAAAACACCTCATCAGCGATAAATAACTCCGTCTTATCTACGGGTCTTTCAATAACCGGAATACCCAAATCCCGCGCGATAGTTAAAACACTATCTCTAGTAATACCCTCTAGGATATCTTGGTCAAAACTAGGAGTAATTAGCTGACCATTTCTGATGATAAAAATATTCATTCCCGTCGCTTCACAGACTTTACCTTGAGAATTCATTAAAATTGCCTCATCAAACCCCGATTCTACCGCTTCCGTTTTTGCTAAAGCAGAAGTGATATAAGCGGCGCTAATTTTACCTCGCAACGGGAAACTTCTATCCTCTTGACGATACCAAGAACTAATCCGACAATTAACCCCATCGGCCGCTAAATAATCATCCATTTCTAGACCATAGACGAGAAAATCCTTCTCGATACCATGCAATCGCGGGGCAATTCCCAACCCCGAACTATAGACAAGGGGACGAATATAAAAAGGTCGATTACACTGATTTTTTTTAACAAAATCGATAATTATTTGATAGATTTTATCGGCAGGAATCTCGTAATTAAGAAACTTAGCACTTTGACTTAAACGCTGACAATGACGTTCCAATCTAAATAATAATATCTGTCCAGGATTGCTAGGGTCGGGAGTACCTCGTAAACCACCGAAAGCGGCAGTTCCGTAGTGTAGTGCGTGGGTAGCAACGGATAACTTTGCCTCAGTAAAAGGGATAAATTTATTCTCAAAATAGGCGAGAGGAAGGAAAGGAATTTCGGCGGTAATAGACATTTTTTTGTTGATTTAACCAAGAATTAAACGGGATTTACCCATGCGGAAAAATTTTGTTTCTGGCTATTAGAAGGATTTTCTACCCTGATAATTTCATAGCGAATCGTCTGCGGGGCAGCCAGTGGAACAGCAAGGGTTCGCAATTCATCGAGATGAAAGACTGTTATCTGAATAATATCACCTGCGCGGTAGTCTTTTAATCTTTCGTTTAACTGTTCCGCCGTCACCCGCAATCCATCGATAGCCAATAACTCATCATCAGCATTAATTCCCGCTTTTTGGCAAGGGGAACCCATCTCGACAAATTTAATTATTTCTTTACCCGCTTCACTCTGTAGCCGCATTCCCAGATAAGGTATCGTCTCCCCATTGTCAACACCCCGCAGATAGAGTCCAAAAGGTTCAAGATATTGATTAAAGGGTAATTCTTCTAAACCGTCGATATAACGGCGGTAGAAGTCGCTTAAATCCACCCCTGCGGCAGATTCGAGAATTGCTTGCAATTCCCCATCGGTATAACCAATCTCCTCTTTACCGAAATGTTGCCACATCGAGCGTAAAACATCATCGAGGGAACGACGGTTATCGGTGTGGGTGCGAATTAGTAAATCGAGAAGCAGCGACAATAATTCCCCCTTGAGATAGTAGGAAATTTGACTATTATCGCTATTGCTATCCCGTCGGTAGAGTTTTATCCAGGCATCGAAACTCGCTTCGCCTAGAGGTTGGACAAGACGACCGGGTATATTGAGATAACGGCTGATTTCTTTGCTTAAAAGCTCTAAAAAAGTCTTACTATCGTATATTACCGCCCGTAGAGGGATTACTATATCGTAATAACTGGTGGTTCCTTCGGCAAACCAGAGGGAAGAAGTATAATTTTCTGCATCATAATCGAAGCTTTCTAAAGCTTTTGGGCGAATACGCTTGATATTCCAGAGATGAAAGAACTCATGGGCGACTAATTGCAGAAAACGATTATATTTATCCTTATCTCGTAATCCCAAACGCATATAGTTAAGGGTACAGGAATTTTTATGTTCTAGTCCCCCGTAACCAGCCGCCGAAAGATGTAGCAAAAAGAGATAATTATCATAAGGGAGTCCACCGAACATAGCCGACTCGGTTTGAATAATTTTAGTGGTATCGGCGATAATTTGACTAGGATTGGCGTTTCCCCGTCCCCAGATAGCTAATTGATGGGGTTTTCCCTCGACGACAAAATCGTATAACTGATGAATCCCCACCTCCACAGGACTGTCCACCAGGGTATCAAAATCGGGAACGTGAAAGGTGTTTTTCTGTCCGGGTAAAGATTTTAAGGCAGTGGTAACGCGCCAATCGCCATGGGGGGGGATAATTGTCAGGGTGAGGGGATGTTTTTGATAATCGGGGATATAGAAAAATAAAGCAGCCCCGTTGAAGTAACCGTGAGTATCATCGAGATGGTTGGTTCTGACGGTTAAATCGTGGGCAAAAACGCGATACTTGACCGTTATTTCGGAACTGTCACCATTGTCAATCTGCCAGTGATTTTTAGCAACTTTGCGACTGTTGAGGTTAACAGCTTGAAAATCTTGGACTAAACGGGAGTATTCCCGCACTAGATAGGAACCGGGAGTCCAAACCGGCATTTTTAGGTTTAAAATCGGAGCTTGCCAACCGGTAATTTGTAGAGTGACTTCAAAGAGGTGCGAAGTCGGTTCCGACATAGCCACTTGATAGCTGAGACTTAAACGAGTTGAAGAGATGGTAGTGGGGGAAATAAAACTGGTCATCGGCATTAAACAAGCTTTTTAGTTATTCTACTGAGTCCGGTTATTAAAAACTGATTATTTATTCCCCCTTTTGCATGAGTGCCTCTCCTGATATGTAGCCTATACTCAACGGATGGCCGTATTACTTCCGATTTTATCACTCAATCCAAGCCTTTGGGGGGTAGAACCCCCAAACTCCTAGGGTTGATTGATAGTAGGGTTGATTGATAGTAGGGTTGATTCATGAATCAACCCTACCCAAACCCCCCGTTGGGGGACAGCCGCTGACGCATCTGTAATAATTTAAGAGTCACTCCCCTTGCATGACTGTCTCTCCTGATATGTAGCCTATACTCAACGGATTTAACCCCGTGTGCAACTATATTTTTACTCTTGATTTACAAGGCTTTCAGAAATCAGCAGAGATAAAGTATCCTCTGTAACCCCCGCAAATCCTGCGAGGGTTGTCGTGCCGATTCAGCGTCTTTCTGCCGGGGGTGCGGGAGGAATCACATCGGTGGGAGGGGTTACCTCTAGGGGAACCGAACGAGTTTCGGGGGCCGCCACAGTGACGGGAACGGTAATCGGTTCGGCTGCCGCGGCGGCCGTATTTTCAGGACTAGGCGCAGCGGCGCTGGACGGAGCGACGGTAGTACGCCGACGACTAGAACGGCGTTGGCCCGGTTCGCTAGTATTAGAACGAACGATAGTTTGCTCGCGACTTACCCGAACCCGTCGCCGTCTGCGGATGGGGCCTTCGGTGGGGGAACCCTCATCGCTGCTGGCTAAACGATTGTTAGTAGTTTGGGTAAAGTAGGTACGTCGGGGTTTAATGGGTTCCGCTTTTACTGTCACTGGACGTTTGCCTAAATTCGGTTCTGGGAAACCTTGATAGGGAATATCCTTGATTGCTCCTAACATAAATTGTCGCCACATCCAAGCGGACATGGTACTGGCTCCATTGGTGGGTTTATTATTGTCATTACCGAGCCAAATTCCCGTGACTAATTGGGGAATATAACCGACGAACCAAAGGTCGCGAGCCTTATCAGAAGTGCCGGTTTTTCCTGCCACCGGACGACCGATTTGTGCGGGGGTTCCCGTTCCCGAATTAACCACATCCTGCAGCATCCAAGTCATCGTCGCTGCCGTGTTTTTATTCAGAGCAGTTTTCGGTTTAAAATTGGCTTGATAAATTACCTTACCATTGCGATCGAGTACCTGATTAATACCGTAAACTGGTTGATGCACACCATTATTAGCAAAAGTGCCGTAGGCGCTGGTCAATTCTAAAAGATTGACTTCCGAAGCACCCAAAGCCAAAGAATAAGTGGGTAAAAGTTTCGACTGGATCCCCATATCTTGAGCTAATTTAATCACCGGATTCCAACCCACAGCTACTAACACCTGAACTGCCACCACATTCAGGGAAGAAGTCAAAGCATCGCGCATGGACACCTCGCGGCCGCTATACCTATCACCGTAGTTTTCCGGTTTATAACCATCCACCACATACTGAGCATCTTTATAATTAGAATAGGGGGATTTCCCCGCCGCAATCGCCGCCGCATAGACAAAAGGTTTAAAAGTAGATCCCGGCTGACGTTTTGCCTGTGTCACCCGATTGAATTGATTCTTATCGTGGTCAATTCCCCCGACCATAGCCTTAATTTGTCCATTTTTGGGGTCAATTGCCACTAAAGCCGCCTGTTGGAAGTGCTGCCACTTGCCATAACGAGAAACCGCTCTTTCTACCACTTCCTCCCCTTCCCTTTGCCAACGAGGATTAAGGGTAGTTTTTACCACCAATCCCCCCGCTTCTAGGGTTTTAGCGGGAACCAGTTGCGGCAGTTCTTTTTCCACATAATCGGTAAAATAGGCCGCTTGCCGTTGCAGACGTTTTAGGGGACTGGTTTTAATGACTAGGGGAGATGCGATCGCCAGTTCTGCTTGAGCGTTAGTAATAAATCCCACCTCGGCCATAGTTTTTAGGACGATATTACGCCGTTCTAGGGCAGATTTAGGGTTTTCGAGGGGAGAATAGAGACTAGGAGCGGGAACAATCCCGGCAAGGGTGGCAGCTTCGGCTAGAGTTAATTTATCGACGGGTTTACTGAAATATAACCAAGCGGCATCGGCAAGACCGTAGGCCCCGGAACCGAGATAAACTAGGTGAAAATAACGCTCTAAAATCTGGTCTTTTGTATAGTTATCTTCTATTTTCTGAGCGATACGCATTTCCCGTAATTTGCGATCAAAGCTCCTTTCTTGGGATAAAAAGACAATCCGGGCCAATTGTTGGGTGATGGTGCTGCCTCCTTCCACCACTCCCCCGGCTCTCAGGTTAGAAAAGAGAGCGCGAGCAATACCCTGGCCATCAACTCCCCCGTGTTGGCGAAAACGGCGGTCTTCACTAGCGATAAAGGCCTCCTGTACCAGTGGGGGAACTTGGGCAATTTTCACGGTTTCGTAAGTGCTAGGGCCATTTTGCTTGAGGATTTCCCCATTAGCGGCTTGAATGGTTAGGGTGCCGGGACGAGTATATGTTTGTATATCGGCGATATTTTGCGGTAGAGAGGTTTCAAGGCGATAAATGCCCCAACCTACCCCTAAAATGCCCCCAGTTACGCCTAATCCCAATCCCAAGTACAACCCAAAGCGGGGATGTTGTCGCCATTGCGGTAAGGGGGAATTGTCGATCAGGGTAGTAAATTTGTTTTTTATGGGTTTAAATGTCTCTAGAGCCTTGCTACTGGTTTGGGAGACTAAATTAACCTTTTTTTCTTCGGAAGCGGCTTCTACTGGCTTTTCCCCCGCAACTGGCGCAGATTTGGAGTCTATAGGATCGACTTTAGGGGGTTGCTCGGAATTCTCTAATTTATTAGCAAGATTATGAAAAAATTGACTAAGTTTTTGTTTGTATTTCATGTTAGTTGAGCGGGTGAGGGAAGTGGGGAAGTGGGGTGTGGGGTGTGGGGTGTGGGGTGTGGGGAGAATAAATAAAAATAATCTCCTGTCTCCTATCTCCTGTCTCCTATCTCCTGTCTCCTATCTCCTGTCTCCTTAAAGATCGCTAAATTGTCGCCACCATTGCTGGAGGGGATAATAGACGAGGGGAGTCCAGAGACTACTAAGCAGAGCAGAAGTGAGGCCAATGCGTTGATAATCGAGCCAAAGATCAGCGAGATTTTTGCCTCCTTGTAGATAGTATTGAAAAGCGATCGCACCATCGGCGATTAAAGTCATAACAAAGACAATTAAGACCACGGCGATCAATTCTTCTTTAACATAACGTTGTCGGTGTAAACGGGAAGTGAGGAAACCGATGAGACCAAAAACCATGATATGGGAAGGATAATTAGAGGTAAGACTATCTTGAATAGTGCCGAGCGCTAATCCGGCCACCACACTATCGAGACAAGAGCGATTGAGACTCCAACTAACCAACCAAATCAGTAACCAATTGGGAGCGATGCCTAAAATCTCCATACCGGGGAGCCGCATTAAGGAAAGAAAGGTACAGAGAAGCAGTGAAGCGATAGTGACTAAAATATTCAGTATAAAACGAGAACGGGCTGATAAACGGCTTAATTTCAGCATAATTCCCCCTCTCACTGCTGGGGTTGCGGGTGAACGAACACCCATTCGAGATTGTCCACGGTGGCGGTAAATTCAATTTTGGCGGTGGGGGCGGGATTTTCCTGTAAATTAAGGGAAATTATGCGACCGATGGGCAACCCTGGCGAAAAAAGACTACTAAAAGCCGAAGTTGTCACCACATCTCCCGGTTTGACATCGGGAGCTTTTTCAAAAAAGCGCAGGGTGGCGACTTGGGAATCCTGACCTTGAATTAAACCCATGGCCCGACTACGATTCACCGTTGCTCCGATGCGACTTTGGGAATTACTGACCAATAAAACTTTGCTGGTGTGGGGAGTAACTTCCCTAATCCGTCCCACTAAACCGCCAATTCCCGTCACCGAAGCACCCACTTCCACACCATCGGTGCTACCCCGACCGATAATTACCTGTTGCCACCAATCATCAGCGCTGCGGCCAATAATTGGGGCAGAAATCAGGGGTTTTTTCTGGGTTTGATAATAACCAAGCTGTTTTTTTAATTGTTGATTTTGATATTCGACTTCACTTAAACGATTTTGTAATTCTCGCACCCGTTGATCGGCCAGAAGTTGCTCTTGCAGATTAGTTTCCTCTCCCTGAAAAGGGCGGGTTAATAAACCATACAATTCTAAAATCGCCCCACTTTGATAGGTGCGAATGTACCAAGCTACCCCCAAAGCGGCAGCGAGCAGAAAAATTCGCCATCCCTGCTGTGTCCATTTTCGTCGTGCTGAATACATGAGCGATTTAAAACCTCTTGGCTGTGTAGAGTGAGAATCCGTGTGTTTTGCCGCTAACCGATCCTAGTGACCTTTAGACATTGCGAGTTGTTTCATTAACGATCCGCTCAAAGAGTTTCTGATTTTTTAACACTTCTCCCGTGCCTTTGACAACACAGCGCAGGGGATCTTCAGCGATATGGGTAACGATACCGGTTTCGTGACTGACTAGGCGATCGAGTCCCCGTAATAAAGCACCCCCTCCCGCTAACATGATGCCGCGATCGATAATATCGGCCGCTAATTCGGGGGGAGTTTTTTCTAGGGTACGTTTGATCGCATCAACGATCACGGAAAGTGGCTCATCCATACTTTCCCGCACTTCTTCCGCTTTGATCGTCACGGTGCGGGGTAAACCGGACATAAGATGCAATCCCCGCACTTCCAGAGGAGGAAATTCATCTCCGGGGGAGGGATAAGCCGAACCAAGGCGAATTTTGATATCTTCGGCCGTGCGTTCCCCGATAATCAGGTTATGGACTTTTTTTAGATAAGCGATAATTGCTTCCGTGAGTTCATCCCCGGCCACACGGACGGATTCGCTGATCACTGTCCCATCGAGACTGAGAATCGCCACTTCCGTCGTGCCACCACCGATATCGATGATCATATTTCCCGTCGCTTCCGAGACGGGTAAACCGGCACCCAAGGCCGCAGCAACCGGTTCATCAATTAACCCCACTTCTCGCGAGCCGGCATTTTTGGCCGCATCCACCACCGCACGTCTTTCTACTCCAGTAATCCCACTGGGAACACCGATTACCATGCGGGGATTGCCAATCGTGCCATCGAGCGCTCGTTTGATGAATTCCGCTAACATGATCTCGCAGCTGTAAAAATCGGCGATTACCCCATCGCGCAGGGGTCGCAGAGCGGTGACATGGCCCGGAGTCCGACCGAGCATTTTTTTGGCCTCCTCCCCGACAGCGATCGGGTTACGATCTTGATCGATCGCCACTACCGATGGTTCCTCTAAAACAATACCTTTCCCTGACACATAAACGAGGGTGTTTGCTGTCCCCAAGTCTATACCTATGTCCCTTGATAAGGCTAGACCTCTAAAAAAACCCACTTGTTTTCACTCCTGTTCTTATAACAACGTTGCTATGGCTAGACTTTCGATCGAATCGACTTGGATTTTATTACGTTTTGTGTCTCAAGTCTAGTTAATTATCGCTTCTTTCTCCCCGGATTTACGCAGGTATTTGCCCTAATTTTCTGGCTGCCCACCGGTCAAAGTCAGGGTTTCGGGCTAAAATAAACATACTATTGTACTAAATTGAGGATTTAAGACCATGAGTTTAAATCTGGTTCATTTGGTGGGACGAGCGGGGAGAGACCCAGAAACCAAGTATTTCGAGTCGGGTAAGGTTTTATGTACTTTCACTTTAGCGGTTAATCGTCGCTCTAAAAATAGCGATCAGCCGGATTGGTTCGATCTGGAAATTTGGGGCAAAACGGCGGAAGTGGCCGCTAATTATGTGAAAAAAGGCGGTTTAATCGGGATTAAAGGTTCTTTGAAAATGGATACCTGGAATGATAAAAACACGGGATTAGCTCGCTCTAAACCGGTGATTCTCGTCGATCAACTAGATTTACTCGGTTCTAAACGCGATAGTGAGGCTAATTCCGAGCGAGAATTTTAAAGCTTAAGCGGTATTATTTTCAGATTTTAGGTGTGTTAGCCTCTAGTAACACACCCTTATTTATTCTCTAATTGACTGGAAAAATATTGCTGTAAATCCGGTAAAACTTGCCGATAAATGGCTGTATTTATCTGTAGATCCCAGCCAAGAATAGAATTAAAAGGGATAATTTCCACCAGGGAATTACTATAAGCAATTCCTTCTAAAGTCCTGACAAATTCGGGGGTCCAGAGATTTTCTTGCAGGGAAATATTTTGTTTTTTTAACCAGCCGATCAAAGCCGAGCGCCCGATTCCGGGCAAAATATCAGCAGTCAGCAGGGGACTGTACCAGCAATTATCTTTCCATCCCCATAAATTACCCGTGCTAGTTTCTAACCAATGACCGACTCGATCGACTAATATCGCCTCTTTTGCTCCTTTTTTTTGAGCAGTTTGTGACGCTAACCAAGGGGTTAAATAATTACCAGTTTTATGTTCTCCTAAAACGCGTTGCCAAGCGGGATTATCTATTACCCAGCCAATAATTCCCCGCTCTTGTCTAAGGTTTAAATCTTCGGGGAGAAATCTGCCTTTAATCCACTCCCTGCCATCGGGAAAAATTGTAATTCTCAGGACAGGATACAACAGGGATAATTTTTCGGCTCCTTGGCGAATTCGCTGCCAATCGGGATCAGACCATTGGAAAACTTGTAAACTAGAGTGCAAACGTTTGAGATGTTCTTGCCAATGGGTTAGGGGATGATCTAAGCTTTGTTGATAGATACGCAGGGTAGTAAATATTGTGGCTCCATAAAGCAACCCCACGTCATCAATACCCAGACTTATTCGCTCATCCTCGATTAATTCGCCATTATACCAATACATAATCAGTTATCAGTTATTTTAGCCGTCAGGAGACAGGAGACTCCGAGACAGGTTTTAGGTGTTGGGGGTTGGGGTTTTGGGGTTTTGGGGTTTTGGGGTTTTAGTTCAATTTCCCCACTTCCCCACCTCCCCAATTCATAATTCATAATTCATAATTCCCACTCCCCACTACCCCACTACCCCACTCCCTACTCCCCCATCCCTAGCCCCTGAAATTTAAAATATAAAACAGCTTATGAACCGTCAAAAATTTACTTGGGGATATTCTAGCTATAAATTGCGTCAGAGAGAAAATTTTAAAGAATTTCTGTGTTTACTGGGATTATTAATAGCGGCCTTAATTATCTATCTAGTGGGATTAGGTAATTTACCCTTGCGGGATTGGGATGAAGCGACCATCGCTCAGGTGGCCAAGGAAATTAGCCAAACCCCACTGGAACAATTGCGCTGGTTATTTCCCAGTTTTTGGGGTGATCCCTACCTGAATAAACCGCCGTTGATTCATAGTTTGATTGGTCTAACCTACCATTTCGGGGGCATCAATGAGGCCAATACGAGACTAATTCCCGCTTTTTTAACAGCTTTATCGGTGCCGCTCCTCTACCTTCTCGGTCGAGAAATTTTTCCCGCTCGTTTACCAGCTTTACTATCGGCCTTGATCTATCTAACTCTTTTGCCGGTGGTGCGTCATGGCCGTTTAGCCATGTTGGATGGAGCGGTATTGTGTTTTGAAATGCTGATGTTTGTTTGTTTACTGCGCTCACGGCGCGATTTACGCTGGTCTCTGGGGGCGGGGTTAGGATTTGCCCTCCTTTGTCTGACTAAGGGTATTATGGGGCTATTATTGGCGGGTATCGGCTTTATTTTTCTGCTCTGGGATACCCCCCGGTTATTAACGTCTGCCTATTTTTGGTCGGGTTGGTTGTTGGGAGCAACTCCCGCTTTTGCCTGGTATAGTGCCCAATTTTGGCACTACGAGCGGGAGTTCCTTGATTCCCTTTTTGTTCAACAGTTAAAGCGAGTTAGTGACGATCTGGACGATCATCGCGGACCGTTTTGGTATTATCTGCTGGAAATTCTTAAATATAGTTGGCCTTGGTTAATTTTCTCGGTTTGGGGTTTAGGTTTAGCACGTCAGGAACATCTCTACAGTTGGGCGAAGTTACTGTTAGTTTGGACGGGTGTTTATCTGTTGGTGGTCTCGGTAATGGCGACCAAGTTGCCTTGGTATATTCTGCCGATCTATCCGGCCTTGGCTTTAGCGGCCGGTTATGCCTTGGCGCAAGTGGGTAATCTTCCCATTGATCGCCCCTATAATCCAATCTGGTCAATTATTCTGGGTATTATCGGCGTTGGGGCGGGTTTATTAGCTTTAATGGTCTATTTTCCAGGTAATTTTGCCGCTATCGAACCTCTCCATCCCTTAATTCTTTTAACCTTATTGTCACTTTCCTTGACCATGGTGACAACGGCGATTTTGTTAGCTCGGCGCTCGGAACAATTCAGCGTGGTTTTACTCTGGGGAATGTTGGTTTCTTTGTTTATTTTCGTCAATTCTCCCCTGTGGATCTGGGAATTAAATGAGAATTTCCCCGTCAAACCGGTGGCGAGTTTAGTGGAGAAATATGTGCCGGCCGATCACCCTGTTTATATTGCTTTTGCCTACGAGCGCCCCTCATTAAATTTTTATAGTGGTCGTCGGGTTTTTCCCCTTGCTGCTGAAGAATTAATCAATTATTGGCAAAGTCACAAGCAACCCTACCTAATTATCGATCGTCAAACCAAAGAAGCTACTGATTTAGGAGGATTAAAGGCGATCGGATCTACGGATTCCGGTTGGTTTTTGGTGACAAAGCAGTAGTGAGGTTAATTTTGTGCATACTTTCGATAGCAAATTAGCTGAGACTTTAACTTGCTGGCTTCAAATAAGTAGTCGTGCAAAATTAATTTCCTAGTCGAGACTCCGAGACTCCGAGACTCCGAGACTCCGAGACTCCGAGACTCCGAGACTCCGAGACTCCGAGACAGCTATTAGGGATCGGATTTGAGTTTTCAGTTCACTGTTTCCTCACACCAGAAGTCTGACGGAGTAGTGGCTTAGATGTGTAATTAATTTTGCTTAGGTACATATTACAAAAATTTTACAAGTTGCGTTAAAATCACCCCTAGCGATGAAACGCAACACTTTTGTAATTGTTGAAACCGAGATTAATATGCTAAATAGGTCAATTACGGCCGAGAAAACCGAGGAATTCGCTCCTGCTGACCTGCAAGACCTGCTAGACTGCACCGATAGCTTTGTTAACCGTCACATTGGACCGACGGAGACGGAAATCGAGAAAATGCTGGCGGTTTTGGGTGTTGCTACCGTGGAGGAATTAATCGCTCAAACGGTCCCTGCAGCAATTCGTTTACAAAAAAGCCTTAATCTAGCACCTGCCTTGAGTGAATACGCCGCTCTTGCCCAATTAAAAGCTATTGCCTCCAAAAATCAGGTATTTCGCTCCTTTATTGGCATGGGCTACCATGACTGTATCACCCCGCCGGTAATTCTCCGCAACATCTTAGAAAATCCGGGTTGGTACACCGCCTATACTCCCTATCAAGCGGAAATCGCCCAAGGACGCTTAGAAGCTCTCTTAAACTTCCAAACTCTCATCACTAGCTTAACCGGTCTGGAAATTGCTAACGCTTCCCTCCTCGATGAAGGAACAGCAGCCGCAGAAGCGATGAGTATGAGTTATGGACTGTGTAAAACTAAAGCCAATGCTTTCTTTATCTCTAGTAGTTGCCATCCCCAAACGATTGAAGTTGTTAAAACCAGAGCGATTCCTTTAGGTATTGACATTATTATCGATGATCATCGTCTCTTTGACTTTCAAACGCCGATTTTTGGCGCATTATTACAATATCCAGCCACCGATGGCGTAATTTATGACTATCGGGAATTTATCGCCAAAGCGCAGGAAAATGGGGCTTTAGTCACCGTTGCCGCCGATATTCTCAGTTTAGCCCTGTTGACTCCCCCCGGCGAATTGGGGGCTGATATTGCCGTGGGTAGCAGTCAACGCTTTGGGGTTCCCTTGGGTTATGGGGGTCCCCATGCCGCTTATTTTGCCACCAAAGATGCCTATAAACGCAGCATTCCGGGGCGCATTGTCGGGGTATCGAAGGATAGTCAGGGTAAACCCGCACTGCGTTTAGCTTTGCAAACCCGCGAACAACATATCCGCCGGGATAAAGCCACCAGTAATATTTGTACCGCACAGGTGTTACTAGCGGTGATTGCTTCCATGTACGCGGTGTATCACGGACCGGAAGGAATCAAGAAAATCGCCCAAAGAGTGCAGAAATTAACCGCTTTATTGGCAACTGGTTTAAAACAGTTGGGTTATCAAGTGGGGAAAGAACCGTGCTTCGATACGCTCAAAGTTACGGTATCCACGGGAGTTAAGGCTCTCCTCGCCAAGGCAAAAACCCATAAGATTAATCTGCGTTATTTTGATGAGAATAATCTAGGAATTAGTGTCGATGAAACCACCAGTCTCAGGGATGTGTGGGATTTATGGCAAATTTTTGCCCCCACCGAGGAATTACCCTTTACCGCGGCGGAATTAGTCGAGAAAATTAGTCTAGAATTACCCGCTAATTTAACCCGTACCAGTGCCTATCTTACCGAGCCGGTGTTCAATCGTTACCACTCGGAAACGGAATTACTCAGATATCTGCACCGTCTGGAAACAAAGGATTTAGCCTTAAATACTTCCATGATTCCCCTCGGTTCCTGTACGATGAAACTCAATGCCGTAGCGGAGATGATTCCAGTAACTTGGGCAGAATTCGGCAAATTACACCCTTTTGCCCCGATTGACCAAGCAGAAGGCTATCAACTTCTCTTTCAACAGTTAGAAACTTGGTTAGGGGAAATTACCGGGTTTGATGGCATTTCCCTACAACCGAACGCCGGTTCTCAGGGAGAGTATGCCGGTTTACAGGTAATCCGAGCCTACCATGAAAGTCGCGGTCAAGGTCATCGTCAGATTTGCTTAATTCCTGAGTCCGCTCACGGGACTAATCCTGCCAGCGCTGTTATGTGTGGTATGAAAGTAGTGGCGGTTAATTGTGATTCTCGGGGCAATATTGATATTGATGACCTGAAAACTAAGGCCCAGAAGCATCAGGATAATCTAGCGGCTTTGATGGTGACGTATCCTTCCACTCACGGCGTTTTTGAACAGGGAATTAGCGAAATTTGTGCCTTGATTCATCAATACGGTGGTCAAGTGTATATGGATGGCGCGAATATGAATGCTCAGGTGGGTTTATGTCGTCCGGCGGATTTTGGCGCTGATGTCTGTCACTTGAATCTCCATAAAACTTTCTGTATTCCCCACGGTGGGGGGGGACCCGGCATGGGACCAATCGGAGTAAAATCCCATTTAGTGCCTTTTCTGCCCGATGTTTCCCTGGTTTTGGCGAAATTATCCCCAGAAACCGCTAACGGTAAGCATCAGGACTCGATTGGGGCAATTTCGGCCGCGCCTTGGGGTAGTGCCAGCATTTTGGTGATTTCTTGGATGTATATCGCTATGATGGGGGCAGCAGGCTTGAAAAAAGCGACAGAAGTGGCAATTTTGAACGCTAATTATATGGCTTTTCGTCTGGAGTCGGCCTATCCGGTGTTATTTAAGGGTAGCGCGGGAACGGTTGCCCACGAGTGCGTGATTGATTTACGTCCCCTGAAAAAACAGGCCGGCATCGAGGTGGAAGATGTGGCAAAACGCTTGATGGATTTCGGTTTCCACGCGCCGACGGTTTCTTGGCCCGTGGCGGGTACAATGATGGTGGAACCCACGGAAAGCGAATCTTTGGGCGAATTAGACCGTTTTTGTGAAGCTTTGTTAACTATCTATCAAGAGGTACAAGCGATCGCTAATGGTAGCATGGATATCCACGATAATCCCTTGAAAAATGCCCCCCACACAGCCGCAGTTTTAACTGCCGATGATTGGAGTCGTCCCTATTCCCGTCAACAGGCAGCTTACCCGCTTTCTTGGCTAAAAGATTATAAATTCTGGCCGGTAGTGGGACGGGTTGATAATGCTTACGGGGACAGAAATCTGGTTTGTTCCTGTGAGGGTATGGACGCTTATAAGTAATCGTAATTCCTTGATAATATTTGGTGGGGTAGTGGCAAATTACCCCGCTTTTTTCTGGTTTTTCGGAACTTGATCCGTAAAATTAAGTACCTCTCGTGCCACTCGCTCACAACTGCCTACTGTTCCTAAACCGGCCTTGGTTTCTGCGTATTCATCTAACATTTTTTGCCGACGTTGCTGATTTAATAATAAATCTAGACATTCCTGCATAATTCTCTCCGGGTTAGCTTCCTCTTGTAATAATTCGGGAACAATTTCTCGCATTAAAACTAAATTTACCGGTGAGACAAATGGTACAGAAAACTTCATAATATTGCGGGCAATCCAAGCAGTCACTGCACTTAAACGGTAAACCACCACCTGCGGCACATTTAACAAAGCAATTTCGAGATTAACTGTACCAGACTTAGCCACAGCCAGATCGGCTGCGGCAATCGCTTCTAAAGTCTGATCTCGTTCCATAATCACCGCATTTAATCCATATTTCTCTACTAATTCTCGCATTTTTGGTTCGTATAAAGCTAAGGGAACGGGAATTAAAAACTTAATATCGGGAATTTTTTCCTGTAATTTTTTAGCAGCAGCGCACACCGTCGGCACGAGATATTTAAACTCCTGTTGACGGGAAGCGGGTAACAAAGCGATCACTGTTTCTTCGGGTTTTATTGCCCATTTTTGCCGCATTTCTTGCCGATTGGGAGCATTGGCCATACGATCAACTAAAGGATGTCCCACCCAAGTTACTGGTAAACCTTTTGTTTCAAAAAAACGAGCTTCAGCGGGAAAAATTGCCAATAATTTATCCGTGACGGCGATTAATTTTTCCGTATTAAATAACTTTTCTGCTGTGGCCCTTAGTTTAGCTGAGGGGATATTTTCTTCCGACCAAATCCACACCTGTGGGGCAATATAATAAATAATTGGGACATCGGGAATAATTTTTTTAGCCGACTGACCGATCGCCACATTTGCCCCCACATAATCAATTAAAATAATCAGATCGGGAGGATGATCTCTAAAAAACTCTTTTGCTCGTTTTTGTAGTTGTAAAGTTGGCCAAATAAAGGGGATAGATTCAATTAATCCCATGGCAGCCAGTCGAGTGGTTTTACCCAACATTTTTGCTCCAGCTAACTCCATTCGATCGCCACCTAAGGCAAAAATTTCTAACTCAATTTCCTGGGTTTTAGCTAGTTTAAAAAGGGATTCAATCAGCATGGCTGCCTGTAAATCACCCGATACCTCACCCGTGCTAATAAATATACGCATTTGGATAATTATTTGATAATAAAAGAATTCAGGAGTCGGTCGTCGGGAGATAGGAGTCGGTCGTCAGGAGTCGGTCGTCAGGAGATAGGAGATAGGATTCAGGAGATTATTTTTATTTATTCTCCCCACTTCCCCACTTCCCCACTTCCCCACTTCCCCACTTCCCCACTTCCCCACCACCCCACTCCCTGTTCCTCAATCAATAAATTATTTCCCCGGAATTAAACCGCGGCGTTTTTCTCCCGTGGTAGAGGATTGTAAAAATTGACAGAGATGTTGAACATGGGGGTTATCGGTTAAGAGAGAAACTTGTTCTAAAGCCTCCTGAAGATTTATATTAGAACGATAGATAATCCGAAAAGCTTTTTTCAGTAAAGCTATATCTTCATCGGTAAAACCTGCTCTTTGTAAACCGACTAAATTAAGAGTTCGCACCCGACAGGGATTGCCTTCCACTAAAGTAAAAGGGGGAACATCGCGATCAATACGACTCATTCCTCCTAACATGGCCATTTTGCCAATATGAACAAATTGATGTACTCCTAAAACCCCCCCGATAACTGCTTTTGATTCGATCTGGACATGACCTGCCAAGGCGACACTATTAGCGATAATAATGTTATCTTGCAAAATACAATTATGGGCAACGTGAACATAGGCCATTAATAAATTATTATTGCCAATTTGGGTAACTTCTCCCGTATCCGTGGCGCGATTAATCGTGACAAACTCGCGAATTTGGTTATTATCACCAATTTCCACGCTACTTTCGCCACCTTTATACTTTAAATCCTGTGGTTCATTACCAATAACAGCCCCAGAAAAAATATGATTACCCTTGCCAATTTTGGTCGGACCCTCAATGACCACATGGGCATCAATAATTGTATCAGCTTCAATTTCCACATGGGCCCCGATCACAGCATAGGGACCAACTTTAACCTTGGGATCAAGTTTTGCCGACGGATGGATAACCGCAGTGGGGTGAATTAACGTATTCAAAGGGAAGTCTCCCGCGCTCAACTTCGTCACTGTATGAATCATCGGAAATTTTGGGTCTGAAACCCCGCCGTTCTACGGCGGCTTTACGTTAGAATTAAAAGGCCAGTCTCGAAAACCAAGTGGACGGCGCAGCACCTTGAAAACTCGGCTTAGGGGGTTCCGACCAGAAAAGCTTGGCCGGGTAAAAAGTCTAAGCAACAAGTACAAGAAGCTATAGGCGGTCAACGTACCGTGGGACACACGGAATCGGGCTTCTGAAATGGGGCGAAAGTCTGTGGACTCTGTGTAAGACAGTACATGGTTTTTTAACTGTGGTATGCGACGGTGGTGGAAGC
>NZ_JAPZSZ010000276.1:0-25979 GCF_027532095.1 Microcystis sp. LE19-195.1E | reverse complement strand
CCAGATGATTTGCCGCAAAGTATTAATTTTTTCTAGAGCAGCTTCGGTAAATTTTTCTACAGTAGTCTGAAATACCAAAGCAACAATTGTCGCCACTGTTATCGGTTCCATAGATAAAATCGGGGTGATGAGGGTTAACTTATTTATCTGGTTTTTGGGGGTATAAGTTGCCAGCAATATAAACAACTCTTACCCCCATCATAGAACTTGTAATTTCATTTAGGCGGGTACTTCAATTTTACCCTGTCCGGCCAATCCAAAAGCGGCGTGAACCACTTGTAGGGCCCTGACTCCATCTTCCTGATTCACCACACAACTGATTTTTATATCAGAAGTAGCAATCATCAAAATATTAATTTTCTCCTTTGCTAAAGCTTCAAAAAAGCGTGCTGCTACCCCCGGTTGTCCTTCCATTCCTGAACCAACAATGCTCACTTTGGCCACATCATTATTAACCACCACTTCCTGTAAACCCAAACTTTCCGATAGTTCTAAGAGGATTTTTTGGGCTAAATTAGCATCAGCTTGGGGCAAAGTAAAAGCGATATCCCGTCGGGGAATACCATCGACAATGCGACAGCGTTGGGATTGAATAATCATATCAACACTGACATTTTTTGCCGCTAAAACCGAGAAAATTCTCGCCGCCATCCCCGGGCGATCGGGGACGTTACGAATAGCCATTTGGGCCTGATTATTATCTAGGGCCACTCCCCTGACTGGGACTAAATTGTTAGGGATTTCGCGATTAGCAACTTTAGCAGAATACTCCACTTGAAAAGCATCACAAAGGACTTTAATTGCTTTTTCTCCGTCCGCTTCATCGATGACACAACTGACTTTGACTTCAGAAGTGGAGATCATTTCGATATTAATTGCCGCTGCGGCCAAAGTGCTAAATATTTGGGCAGCAATTCCCGGCCGGCCGATCATACCAGCGCCGGTAATGGCGATTTTAGCGGCCCCGGATTCGATAATCACTTCCGCTTCCTCTGTATTAGTGGGATGGGAACGTAAAACCGGTGCGATCGCTTCGGCCACGGATTGGGCTTTTTTTAAGGCATTTCCCATCACAGTAAAGGCGATATCGTTGCTGTCACCCTCGTGAATCGATTGAATAATTAAATCCACGTCCACCTGTTGATGGGCGATTTCCCCGAATAAACGGGCAGCGATACCGGGACGATCGGGAACCCGTAAAAGGGAGATTTTCGCCTGATTGCCGTCAAATTCCACCGCATCCACTGCTTTTGTCAATTCCAATCCTTGCAGGGTGCGCGGTTTCGGTGCTGGGGATGTCACCCAAGTACCCGGATCCTCTGTCCAACTGGAGCGGACAACCAAGGGAACCCCGAAATTTTTAGCGATTTCCACCGCTCGCGGGTGGAGAACTTTCGCCCCTAAACTGGCTAATTCGAGCATCTCATCGCAGGTAATTTGGTCTAAAAGACGCGCTTCGGGGACTAAACGGGGGTCAGTGGTGAGAATACCGGGTACATCGGTGTAAATTTCGCAAAAATCGGCTTTTAAGGCGGCTGCTAGGGCCACGGCCGAGGTATCGGAACCACCGCGCCCTAGGGTGGTAATCTCTAGTTGATCACTATCGCTGACACCTTGAAAACCGGCGACCACAACTACTTTACCTTCCGATAGATGACGGGAAAGGCGATCGGTTTTAATTTCTAAGATGCGGGCCCGACTATGTTCGGATTCCGTGACAATTCCCACTTGAGCGCCGGTTAGGGAGATGGCCGGTTGTCCGATTTCCTCTAGGGCCATACTCATCAAGGCGATTGTTACCTGTTCCCCCGTGGATAATAACATATCCATCTCCCGGCGCGAGGGTTCGGCGGCGATTTGTTTGGCTAAATTGACCAATCCATCGGTGGTTTTACCCATGGCAGAAACGACCACCACCACGGTGTTTCCTGCTATTACCGTATTTTTGACCCGTTGAGCTACCGATTGAATGCGTTCCACGGAACCTACCGATGTACCACCGTATTTTTGGACAATTACAGCCATAGTTGTCAGCGCTAGAGACTTTCTATCTTTGTTCAATCTCCAACTTATCAAAATTCCTTAACGATAAGTGGTTTTGGTTAACATTCCTTATGTTTTATCTCAAATGCCGACTATCTAAATTAACCCTTAAGACTGCACCGGAGAAAGGAGCGCCAGAGCTAGGTTGAGGCAGTTCGAGCATTTGTACTAAAATACCCCTACTCAGTTTAAATACAGTACATTTATGCTATTAATAATATTTTGGCTCTCTTAGGTTTGGTGGGTATTATGAAAGATATTTTAATGTTAGATACAGTAACAATTATCAATTCTGATACTCCCTTAATCTTAGGACTGATTCATGGTAGGGTTAATTCATGAATTAACCCTACCCTTGGTAAGGGGTAAATCTGACAATTTTTAACACCTACCTACTTAATATCTTATAGATTTTACTCGGTTTTTGGGTTGCGTGTGTTTCCCCTCGGAGTTTAATTTAAATCTTTAAGGGCAGCAAATAAATAATTAGCTAAAGTTACTCCATCTACTCCTAATTCTGTCCTTTCTTTGGCCGCTAAAATGCCGGCTTGAGCGTGTAAATAAGCCGCTAATGCGGTTGCTTCTGGGGGATTATCCGGCATTTGGGTTAAGAATCCGCCGATTAATCCCGTTAAGACATCACCACTACCACCTCGCGCTAAAGCGGAGGTACTTTCGGGGATTATATACATTTTACCTTCCGGGGAGGCGATTATAGTTCTGGCTCCTTTTAATAAGACAATTGCACCACTTTGTTGAGATGCTTCTTGAGTGATATTAATCCTATCTTGAGAACCTGATAAGTTAGGAAATAAGCGTTTAAATTCTCCCCAATGAGGCGTTAAAATTGTCTTATTCTGGCGAGATGATAATTTTTCTATGCCCAATTGAGCCAAAATATTTAAAGCATCGGCATCGAGTATAATCGGTTTATCACTATCTAAAACCTGTTCGATAATAGCGGGATTTTCTGTGGTTAATCCAGGACCACAGGCGAGGACATGATAATTATTTAATTCTAGGGGAAGTTCGGCAATAGCTCCCGTGGCAGTTTCGGGACAATCGATAATTAATGCTTCTGGTAAATGACTAATTAATAAAGATTTAAGGGCAGCAGGAACAGCAATAGAAAGCATTCCCACACCACTACCTCGCGCTCCTAATCCGGCAAGAATTGCCCCCCCTGCATAACGACGAGAACCACAGATAATTAATAAATGTCCCTGCTGATATTTATGGGTAAGGAGAGGACGGGGTAAAGGTAAATAAGGGCGAATTAGAGCGGGATTAACCCTCAGAATTGGCGGTGAATCTTGTAAAATTGTTTCTAGGTCAAGGGGACTAATTCCTATGTCAATTAACTCCACTTTACCCAGATAGGGTAAGGCCAAATCTTGTAAAAAAGCGCGCTTCCAGAGTCCCAAACAAAAGGTATGAGTGGCTTTAATTGCCGTGCCTAAAACCTCTCCGGTGTCGGTGTGAATTCCCGAAGCAATATCGATACTAATTACTGGTTTTTGCCAACTATTAATTTTATCGACTAATTCGGCAATCTCTCCCGATAAAGTCCTTTCTAAACCAAAACCGAAAAGACCATCGATAATTAACTGACAATCCCCCAAAGATTCTAAAGTTTCCTGAAAAATTAAGCCTAAATGCTTGACATAATTAGCCTGTTGTGCTGTTAAATCCTTGAGTTTGGCGATCGGACAAAAAAGAGATACTTGATAACCGGCGAGATGTAATTCTCTAGCAATCACGAGAGCATCGCCGCCATTGTGACCAGGGCCAACAATAACGCCAATTTTGAGGAAATTAGCCAAAGAATAGGACTTTTTAAGCTGTTGTGCCGTTAACAGGGCTGCCTTTTCCATCAAAGCGGCCACAGGCATACCAGAGGCAAAAATCGCCCCTTCAATGCGACGCATCTGCTCACTATTAACCACGTTTGACCGATAATTGTAGCTCATTCGGGGGATAAATTGCCTGTTAACAGGTCTAGATAACTTTTTTTCGGATTACGTTCACCTGATTATCGATTACAAGCCTGACATCGCTTTATCCAAGTTAATTGCTAACCTTAAAACAGTTAGTAAGCTGTCAAGCATTTAAATTGCTTGTTGAGACGGGGCAAGAGGCAAGAGGCAATAGTAAAGGGATTGGGGGAAATTCAGCTAATCTAAGGATAGGCGGTTAAGATGCGTCTTAGCTTAGTCGCTTAATTAGGGTTTGCGGCAAAAAGTTTTTCGTGGGGGCCGGGTGTGGGGTGTTGGGTGTAGGGTTTTACCCATTTTCAGACGGTCAATTACCTAATTTTCAGGGAAAAAGTCCCAGAATTTTCGCCCCGATCACTCTCAGCTGGCACTTTTTGAGGACAAAAAAGTCTAAAAGTCTTATCCAACAAGGTTTTTAGATTTATTCAGCCAACCCTAATTACTAAATTATTCTATCATAAAAAGAAATCCTCTCTCAGGTAAGAGCGGTAGTATGGCTTACTCGACACAGCAGTTAATTGAAATCCTCGAGCGAGAAATGCACGCCACTTGCAAGGGGGAACGTCTGTTACTCTCCCCGGCGGAGCGCATTGATAATCCAGTGATTGCCAAGGCGATCAATCTAGAAAAGGTGGGCAAAGTCTTCGCCTATCAGGATTTTCGCCGCCAAGTTCACGATTATCAACAACAATATCAGGTTTCGGGCATTATCTGGCGTGTTTGTCAATGGGGCGATCGCACTCTCCGTTATCCCGAAATTCATAATCAATTAGTTGCCGTGGCGGGTGACAAGGAAATTCTCATGGCTGCCAAAGCCTCGGTTTTAGAGTTTTGGAACAGCATCACCCCTAATATGAATTTTTGGTGGGCGCTTAACTCCCGTCGTCCCATTTCTGCCGATTATCTAGCCGAATTAGTCGCCCAGTCCGAATGGGCGGAATTAGATGTGGCGCGCACAGAATTATATCTCGGTCTCTGTTGGGGTAATCCTTTAGAACACCAGTATCAATGGGCGCAACCCTTTTCCGGTTGTCATCGCATTATCGCCGCCGTCGATGAACCTAGTTCGATTAAGGTATAAAGGCGATTGATGTCTTGGGGTTGGCAAGTGGGGTATAGGGTGTGGGAAGTGGGGTGTTGGGGTGTTGGGTGTAGGGTGTGGGGTGTAGGGTGTGGGGTGTAGGGTGTGGGGTGTAGGGTGTGGGAAGAATAAATATAGTCATTTCAATTAAGATTGAGAATATCAATGCCAGAGTTCATAAGGGTTTAACTGGTCTAGAGTGTATCAGACTTATCTGAAATGACTATAAAAATAATCTCCTGACGACCGACGACCGACGACCGACGACCGACTCCTGATTCCTAACTCCTGACTCCTGATTCCTGATTCCTAACCCCACCAACAAACTTTTTCAGCAAACCCTATTGTAAAGTTTTGTTAATTTTTCTGGGATTAGGGCATTTTGTAAAAATAGATACAGAATTGTATGTTATATATATTTAGTAGGTGATTAAAAAAGTTCAAAATGCGATTTGCAGATCGGAGGAAATGATTATGTCTACAGAACAACAAGCTCGCGCCTTAATGATGCGTCACCACCACGCCGTCAAAAATCGTCGACAATCGATGTTAGGGAGAAGTGCTTCTGAAATCGGTATTGACAATGACAATGGCTACGGGGAAACCGTTCAACGTCGCTTCTCGGCCGACTTTTCTTCACAAACTTACGATCGCTCTGGTGTTACTCTCAGTTAGGGTCTTAGATTTCGCCAAAGTGTAAGCTTTCAATCTTAGAATTAAGTGAACAATCAGCCCACACAAACCGATCTCGGAATGTGTGGGTTTTCGGTTTTTAGAGATAGGGGTCATTCCTGGGCCGATTACGGGGTTTCATCGGGATTTATGCCTAATTGCCGTAATTGCGCCGCTAAACGTTCCGCCCGTTGATGTTCGCTTTCAGCGTTCTGACGTTCGATTTCGGCTAATTCCGCGGGTAGAAGGATTAAATTGCCGTCTAGGTCATAAAAACGTAGCCAAGGGGCTTCTTCTCGTTGGATGCTGCCCATCCAGACTCCTAACCATAATCCCAAACGTTGACACCATAACCAACCGCGCTGGTCGGGAATAATTTTTTGATAGCATTGATTTGGGTCTAAAGCCCAACCTTGCAGGGAAGTGGCATCAAAGGGATTATAAACGAAGTATTGGGAGCAGCGAAAAGTCCGCTCATAGAGGTCTTTTTTGATAGTTAAATCAATTTTTGCGGTGCTTTCTGACATTAATTCCACGATCACATCGGGATAACGTCCGTTTTCGTTCCAAACCACCCATCCTTGTCGTTTATAACTACCATCGATATCGAGGACAACGAAAAAATCGGGGCCACGAAAATCTTGATTAAAAACCCGCTCACGGCTAAAGTAAATAAACATATTACCGCCAACAAAAAAGTCCTCTCGATCCTGATAGGCTTGTTCGATAGAATCGATTAAGACATTCATAGCCTTGCGGTGACGGTGCGTTTCCAAAGGTTCTCCATCATCAAAAATCAAGTCTTCTGGGGGAATGGGTGGTTCTTCCCAATCGATAACTGGAGGAGTGAGGGGTTGAGTCATCGGGGTTACGTCCAGGATAGAGATGGTTTTATTTTATTTGCAAGACGAGGCGATATTTAGGTTGTCCAGTTCTCAATTTTGCCATGGCTTCATTCACCTGCGAGATAGGATAGGTTTCTGTAACGGGTTCAATGCCATGGCGAGAGGCAAATTCGATCATTTTATTGATGGTACTGGGACTACCCAAAGGACTGCCAGAAATCGATTTTTGACCCATAATCAAGGGAAAAGCATAGGTATTCATGGGTTCAAGAACAGCCCCAACAATATGCAGGCGACCTTTGGGACGTAAACAGGCGATATAAAGACCCCAATCGAGATTAACGTTAACGGTAGAGATGATGAAATCAAAGTAATTTTGTACCGATTGCAAAGCTTCGGAGTCTCTGGAATTGATAAAATGAGTCGCGCCTAATTCTTTGGCCTCCGCTTCTTTATCGGGACTACTGGAAAAAGCGGTTACTTCGCAGCCCCAAGCTTTGAGGAATTTTAAGGCTATATGGCCCAATCCACCAATACCAATGACACCAACTCGGGCCGTGGGTTTAATATCAAATTGCACAATGGGATTAAAGACGGTTATACCACCACAAAAAAGCGGGCCAGCTTTGGCAGCATCTAACTGGTTCCCCAGGGGAACTAACCAACTATGATGAGCGCGGACTCTGTCGGCAAAACCACCATGGCGACCGACGATAGTTCCTTCGGCAGTGGCACAAAGGTTTTGATCCCCTGACATACAAGTTTCACAGGTCGAACAGGAACGGGAAAACCAACCAAGACCGACTCTTTGCCCTATCTTTAATTCTTTGACTTTAGCACCGAGAGCGGCGATCGTGCCGACCACTTCATGACCGGGGACAAAGGGATAGGTGGTCAGTCCCCAATCGTTATCGAGCATACTTAGGTCACTGTGGCAGATGCCGCAATATTCCACCTCGATTTCCACATCTTCATCCCCTAATATACCCGGATCGTAGTCAAAAGGCTCTAGTTTTCCCCCTTTCTCTCGGGCAGCATAGGCTCTAATCATGATTAAGTCCTCTAGGATCGGTTTATTGGTTATCTTATCCCAAATTTATCGAAAATTCGGGTTAAGAAGATTGGGCGATAATTCCACTGCTAGGGACATCAACATCAAGGAAGTCCGCTCGTGATCATTAAAAAAATCTTAAAAACGGCAATTTTAAGAATAGCCAGAGGCGATCGCTAACTGGCAGCATCAGCAAAATTAATGGTTTTGGGTTACTCTTGTATATAGACTGGTCGCCGGCCGCTTGCGGACTTGACCGACAAGTTTTGTTAGGATCGGATAAAAATTGTCCTGTTTCATCCCTGGCAAGATTAGACGAGGTAAAAAGCCCGTTGCTAATTTTGGGATAATTTTTGTAAATGATTGTATCCTATTAACTACCATTATTATCAGAGCGTCATGGGAAAAGTCATCGGCATCGACTTAGGGACAACCAACAGTTGTGTTGCGGTACTCGAGGGAGGTCAGCCGATTATAGTTCCCAACTCGGAAGGGGGAAGGACAACTCCTAGTATCGTGGGATTCGGCAAGGGCCAGCGCCTAGTGGGACAACTGGCCAAACGTCAAGCGGTCACCAATGCCGAAAATACCGTCTATAGCATCAAACGCTTTATCGGTAGGCGTTGGCAAGACACCGAGGTAGAAAGGGGACGAGTTGCCTATCATTGCCAACGCGGTCGCGATGATACCGTCAATATCAAAATTCGCGATCGGGAATTTACCCCCCAAGAAATCTCGGCCATGATCCTGCAAAAATTAAAGGCCGATGCTGAGGCCTATCTGGGAGAACCGATTAACGAGGCCGTGATTACAGTTCCCGCCTATTTTACCGATGCCCAACGTCAGGCCACTAAAGACGCGGGGATAATCGCAGGACTAGAAGTATTAAGAATTATTAACGAACCCACCGCCGCCGCCCTGGCCTACGGTTTAGATAAACAAAACGAAGATCAACATATCCTCGTTTTTGACCTAGGGGGAGGAACCTTCGACGTTTCCATCCTGCAACTGGGAAAGGGAGTTTTTGAAGTGAAAGCCACCACCGGCAATAACCATCTTGGGGGGGACGATTTTGATAACCTCTTAGTGCGGTGGCTGGTGGAGAACTTTCAAAGCCAAGAAAACATCGATCTAGCCAGCGATCGCATGGCGATCCAAAGACTGCGAGAAGCCGCCGAAAAAGCCAAAATCGAGCTTTCTAGCCTGATGACCACCTCGATCAATCTCCCCTTTATCGCCGCCGACGAAACCGGTCCTAAACACCTAGAATTAGAACTAACTCGCGCTAAATTCGAGGAATTAACCAGAGAATTAGTGGAAAAAACCCTCGAACCCGTACAACAGTCCCTCAAAGATAGCGAACTGCAGCCTAGCGATATCAATCGTGTCATTCTCGTCGGCGGTTCCACCAGAATCCCCGCCGTACAGCAATTAATCTCCCGTTTCTTTTCTGCAGGCCAGATCGATCGCTCTGTTAACCCCGATGAGGCCGTTGCTTTGGGGGCGGCGATTCAAGCTGGAGTTTTAGCTGGAGAAGTGGCAGATGTCCTCCTCCTCGATGTCACCCCCCTTTCCCTCGGCATTGAAACCCTCGGCGAAGTCTTTACCAAAATTATCGATCGCAATACCACTATCCCCACCAGTAGATCTCAGGTTTTTTCCACCGCTGCCGATGGTCAAACTTCGGTGGAAATTCATGTTCTGCAAGGGGAAAGGGCCATGGCCCGGGATAATAAAACCCTCGGTAAATTTCTCCTGACGGGAATTCCTCCCGCCCCTAGGGGTATGCCACAAATCGAAGTGGCCTTTGAGATCGATGTTAACGGCATCTTGAAAGTGGCCGCCAGCGACCAAGGCACCGGCAAAGAACAAAGCATTTTAATTAGCCATACTGGAGGGCTGAAACCGAACGAAATTGAAAAAATGCGCCTAGAAGCCGAAAAATACGCCGAATTTGATCGCAGTCGTCTGCAAATGATCGATATTCGCCACCAATCCGATAGTCTTTTCTATAGCTACGAAGTCACCCTCAGGGAAAACAGTGAGTTAGTCGCCACCGATATCCGGCAACTGGCTGACCAGAAGCGGCAACAGTTGGAAATCGCCCTGCGCGACCCCTCCCTATCGCCAGAAAAGCTAAAAACCACCCTGGAAGAATTTCGTCAGATTGTCCTCGAAATCGGTACCCGCATCTACACGGGTAACCAAGAGGAAACCCAACCCCTCAACAGTACTGGTTTTCAATCGATCGATGTTACCCGAGAACTGACCCGACCCACCCGCACCCAAGCCACTTCCTCCAATACCTTCGCCCAGAGGCCAGCCCTCTCCCACACTAGAACCAGAACCTATAGTAATCTGGAAACTAAATCCGGCGAATCGGGCAGTGACGATCACCCCTACGATGGCGAAGAAATGAGTGCCAGTGACTACGAGGCCGTAGATTAAAAAAGGAAAAGCTATCGGTCGTCAGGAGATAGGAGACAGGAGACAGGAGACAGGAGACAGGAGACAGGAGATTATTTTTATTTATTCTCCCCACTACCCCACTTCCCTATCACCCCACTTCCTTATCACCCCACTTCCTTACCAAAAAAATAGTAGGGATAACCCAACTAAACTATTATGTATAGTTTGTTAAAGTAACAACTAGACTTAAACTTTATTTATAAATTGCCAGCAGAACCATAGTCCCCTATGCCCACTGATTACTACGAAATTCTAGGTGTCTCGCGAGATGCCGGCAAAGAAGACATCAAACGCGCCTATCGTCGTCTCGCCCGAAAATACCATCCCGATGTTAACAAAGAACCAGGAGCCGAGGAACACTTCAAAGAAATTAACCGCGCCTACGAAATTCTCTCGGAACCAGAAACCCGCAATCGTTATGACCGCTTTGGTGAAGCTGGGGTTTCTGGGGGAACTGCCGGTTTTGATCCCGACAATATGGGCGGTTTCGCCGATATCTTTGAGACAATCTTTAGTGGTTTCGGGGGCATGGGCGGCCAAGCAACCGCCCGCCGACGCACAGGCCCTACCCGGGGCGAGGATCTACGTCTCGATTTTAGACTAAAATTCCGCGAGGCTGTCTTTGGCGGCGAAAAGGAAATCCGCATCCGTCATCTGGAAACCTGTCAAAGCTGTAAAGGTAGTGGGGCCAGACCAGGAACCAGTTCCCGCACTTGTACTACCTGTAATGGTACTGGTCAGGTGCGTCGCGCCACCCGCACTCCCTTCGGTACTTTTGCTCAAGTTTCGGTCTGTCCCACCTGTGACGGTGCTGGCGAAGTGATCGAGGAAAAATGCGACGTTTGCGGCGGTTCCGGACGCAGACAGGAAACCAAAAAACTGAAAATTACCATCCCCGCGGGGGTTGACAACGGCATGAAATTGCGCGTTGCCCGGGAAGGAGACGCAGGACTTAAAGGCGGGCCGCCGGGGGATTTATTCGTTTATCTAACCGTGGAAAACGATGGGGAATTTCAACGGGAAGGTAATGATATTAAATCGGATATCACGATTAGTTATATCCAAGCGATTTTAGGATGTACCATCAAAGTTAATACTGTAGATGGCCAAGAAGACCTGACTATCCCTGCCGGTACTCAACCGAACACCGTACTGATTTTAGAAAATAAAGGGGTTCCCAAATTAGGCAATCCCGTCAGCCGCGGTGATCATCGCATTACCGTTAAAATCTCGATTCCTACCCGTGTCGCCGGAGAAGAACGGGAATTACTGGAAAAATTAGCAAAAGTTCGCGGGGAAACCGTGGGGAAAGGCGGAATCGAGGGATTTTTAGGTAATATCTTCCATAAATAACTATGACTTTAGACCTGCGCGGCACTCCCTGCCCAATTAATTTTGTCCGAACAAAATTGCAATTAGAGAAAATGACCGCCGGGGAACGGTTGGAAGTCTGGTTAGATGCCGGGGAACCGATCGAACAGGTTCCCACTAGCCTGACAGTGGAGGGTTATCAGATAGAATCGATCGAAGACCGAGATAGCTTTTTTGTTCTCAAAGTCTATCGCCCCGATTCCTAAATGGTAGATGCACAATTAACCGATTTATACGGCACAGTGGTGGCCGTACAGGCGAATTTCTATCAGGTACGCTTGGATTCTCCCGTTATCGGCGAGAATCTTCTCTGTACCCGTCGCGCTCGCTTGCAAAAAATCGGTCAATCGGTGATGGTTGGTGATCGGGTGCGCGTGGAGGAAGCCAATTTTGATGATCGGCAGGGTGCGATCGCAGAAGTCCTCCCCCGCAGTACCGAGATCGATCGGCCGGCCGTTGCCAATATCGAGCAGATTTTGCTAGTTTTTGCCCTTGCTGAACCCGTCCTCGATCCTTGGCTGATCAGTCGTTTTTTGGTGAAAGCCGAGTCCACAGGCTTAGAAATTGCGGTCTGTGTCAATAAAATCGATCTGGGGGAACCGGAACAAATAGAGATCTGGGGCGATCGCCTAGCTAGTTGGGGATACCGGCCTTTTTTTGTCAGTGTGGAGAAAAATAGGGGATTTGAGGCTTTATTGGCACAATTAAACCATAAAATCACTCTCTTGGCCGGTCCCTCGGGGGTGGGAAAATCGAGTTTAATTAATTGCTTAATTCCTGAGATTAATCAACGGGTGGGGGATGTGTCGGGAAAACTGCAAAAAGGTCGTCACACTACCCGTCATGTGGAGTTATTTGCTTTACCAAATCGGGGTTTATTGGCCGATAGTCCGGGTTTTAACCAACCGGATATTAACTGTTCACCGGAACAATTAACTTTTTATTTTCCGGAAGTGAGACAGCGTTTAGCTTTGGGAAATTGTCAATTTAATGATTGTACTCATCGTCGGGAACCTAACTGTGTGGTGAGGGGAGATTGGGAACGTTACCAACATTATTTAGAGTTTTTAGAAGAAGCGATCGCACGAGAACAGACATTACAGAAAACCAGCACAAAAGAGTCAAGTTTAAAGTTAAAAATTAAAGAAGCAGGTCAAGAAACCTACGAACCCAAATTAGCCAATAAAAAATATCGTCGTCCCTCCCGTCGCGGCAAAAATCAAGATCAGGAACGCTACGAAAATAAAACTCTCCAAGATATTTATAATGATGATTCTGAATAGAATGGGTTAGGATGCTTGTAAATATTCAGGGTCACTTTATAAATACTGTCTAAAGATGAAAATTTAACAGCAATGATTGTATATATGGGTTTTTATCTGAACTATTTTTCATTTTTTTCTCCCCCTTTTGGAATTAATTTAACTTATCTACGAACTAAATTTTTAAGAGTTATAGAGTTAGCTATTTTCCATGTTCCCTCGTCATTTTCAAGATTATAGCGAACCAATGAAGTGCTAAAAGCACTATTTTTTCGATCAATTTTACCCTGATTGTTATAGAGGGTTCTTTCTTCAGTAACCACCACATCCACTGTAGCTTGATCCCCAGAGGCTGTAAAATTATTAACTGAATCTATTCTCTGAACTCCATAGATATAATAAGCACCATTATTAGCTAACCATTCGGAAGAACTTTCTTGACCATCAGAGCGCTTTATTTTGTCATTATAAGCTTTACCTGTAAGTAATTCTTCTCCTAAGTAGGTTTGATAGGAGGGACCATAAATATCTCTTTTTGCCTTTAACCAGCGCTCGATTAAATCCACCGCTTCTGAACGAGAAATAGAGTTAACTGTCTGTTGAGGAACAGGTGAATAGACGGGTTCAGGACTGGGGGAATAGACAGCTTCAGGACTGGGTGAGGTATCGATGACACCTTGGGTGATTTTAACTTGATTAAAGTATTTAATTAGTTGCCTTTGTAAATCTTGAGCGCGATTTAACTCACTAAAAGTTGCTACCTGAATATTACCATCATTAACAAAAGCATCGCGACAAAAGTTATTTTTAACTCTCTCTAAACTCACAAATGTTGAATCCTGTAATAAAAATTAACATTTAGCAATAATGTCGGGGGCGTGTTTGCGGCAATAACCTTGAATAAAAAAACAAAATTAGCAATCTGCGCCCCACGCACCAGTTAAGTAAGTAATCTCAATTAATTGTGAGATAGTGGGACAGGGTTCTGGTTCTTTGTATTTTATCTTTAATTGTAACCGGCTACTTAGTTGATGATAGGTGGTGCGTTACGACGGATTGTTACCTTCAAGTCAAAGCAGCAATTTTGGCCGTCTAACGCACCCTACGTTTTACTACTGAGGTTGATTTTTTTAAGCATTATTGACCTTCTCACCTCTAAGAGCCGAAAATAAACAGAGACGACCCAAACCCAAGATTGCTGGTGAGAAGGTTTCCTGACTGGGGGCCTCTAGATTGCAACCGGCAAATTCTTGCTGTATTTCTGTTAGAAAATAAGGCCAAATGGTTAAGAAAAAATTACCGCTAAAAATTATTCTATCGATATCTTCAAGACTTTTTTGCTGTTTTTCTAACAAATCATTAATTTTTTGTCTTAAATTATCTAGATATGGTATAATGACCTTCTTATTTAAATCAGTGCGACTGACCGTCCAAGTATGACCGGCTAGAGAGGAGGTAAATTCGCTTTCTTCTTGAAGGATTAATTTGGTTAATCTAGCGGCTGCCAGTAAAGATTTTTTTAAGGGATTAGTATCGGTGAGATCTGAGGGGGAAAGAGGCAAAAAAGAACGCCAGAGAGGATAAATTAAGTGAGAGAGTATGGCCTGTTCATAGGTGTTTTCCCCGTAGTTAAAATGGCTCATAGCGATCGCTTGACGGGATAAAGAGCGAGTTTGCGGTGGGACTTCCACTATTGCTAAAGTGGTGGTCTCTCGTTTACCTTCGATCACCAGTAGGGTTTGGGGTTGGGGTTGATCGCTAGTGGGAATATGGGCCAGCGCAGTAGCGAGCGCTGTTTCTAGACTAGATAGGCGATCGGGGGGTATTAGTTGCGCTGTGAGAAGGGCTTTTTTCAGGTCATCCGTGGGGATTTCCCCGTCATCGGTGATAATAATAGCTTCTAATCGATCTAGGGCTTCCCAGAGCCAAGAATCGGTGCTAAAATCCCGATTAGATAGCCAGCTAATTAGATATTCTTCCACCTGAGAGCAGGGTAAGAGATCGCTTGTTCCCGTTGCCAGACTCCAAGAAAGAGGATAAAAATCGATCAGTCCCTGGCTTTCCCGAAAAAAGACAACTTTCACCCCCTCTGGTTGCACCTCCATTCCCAGGGACCAACGGGCAACTTCAGGGGTTGGAGCGGGCAACAATAAGGGAGAAAGCAGCACTCTGGCCGATTCTAATTGTTGACGAGTGGCGATAATTGTCTCGGAAGTAAGTTCTTGCAGGTTAACTAGAGAGGAAATCACCGTGGCAAGAATCCGATCGATCTCGGTCAGTAGGGAGGAAAAATCCTGTTTATCGGTCACTGGATAATTAAAAATACCCACAACTTTCCATTGTAGAATCACCTGCCTAAAACCAACAAAATTTAAATATTAAACCATGGAAGAAAAACGCTATCCTGCGGAAAAATCAGCAGAGATTCAAAAATTATTAGATACAGCCACTTTATTTGTCGGTTTGCCCCCTAAAACCCTCGATCAAGTTACTTCTCATGTTGTCACCCGCACTCATCCTGCTAATCGGGCGATTTTATTAGAAAATGATTGGGGTGGTTCAGTTTACTTTATTCTGGATGGTTGGGTGAAAATTCGTACTTACGATAGGTCGGGTAAAGAAGTCACCTTAAATATCGTCGGTAAAGGGGAAATAGTCGGAGAAATGGCCGCTTTAGACGAATCTACCCGCTCCAGCGATGCTATCACCTTAACCACGGCCACAATTAGCAGTATTCCCGCCCAAGATTTTGTTAATCTGCTCAAATCGGAACCTTTAGCGGGAATTCGTCTTTCTCAGTTAATGGCCAAGCGTTTGCGTCAACTTAACCGGCGTTTACGTTTACGGGAGGCCGATAGTCTCTCCAGAGTCGCCGATACTTTACTCTTTTTAGCCGAAGGTCAAGGAGAAAACAGCTGCCAGGGTACGGTAATTCCCAATTTACCTCACCGGGAATTGAGTGGTATTAGTGGCCTGGCCCGGGAAACCGTGACCCGCTCCTTGACCAAATTGGAGAAAAAAGGCCTGATTCAACGACAGCAGCAATCTCTCTGTATTCCCGATCTGGCCGCTTTAGAAAAAATGATCGCCTAAATTCAGTTATCAGTTATCAGTTATCAGTTATCGGTTATCATACTAAATCCGGTTATTAAAGACTGATTATTTATCCCCCCTGTTGCCTGTTGCCTGTTGCATGAGTGCCTATCTTCACTAGGAAATTTATTTTGCACGATTACTTATGACTGAAAGATTAACCGGTTTTGGATTGGTGCTGGTGACAACAACCAGCGAAACGGAAGCGGAAAACTTAGCGATCGCCTTACTTAACGAGCGCTTGGCAGCTTGTGTCAGTATTTACCCGATTCGTTCCATTTATCGTTGGCAGGGACAGATTGAAAACGAGAGCGAATGGCAATTAGCGATTAAAAGCGATTTAAAGCAGTTTGAGCAGTTATCGGCGAAGATACAGGAACTTCATACCTATGCAGTCCCAGAAATCATCGCTTTACCGATTGTGGCAGGTTCTCAGACCTATTTAGACTGGTTAGCCTCCCATACAGGTGGGGTGTCAGAATAGACCAATCGGCAACTTTAGCGAAAAAAATCTATACAATTCTTAATAAACTATCTCAGGAAGCACAAAAAGTTTTAATCTAGATGCTGATTAAATGTTTAAACATCTGGTTTTAAGACCGATCGCCTCCACGATTGGAGAACTCAGCACATCGTCAAGGGAGATAGTTAAAATCCAATGAGTCTTAAGGCAAGCGGTGGCAGCTCCTTAGCGCGTCCCCAACTCTATCAAACCGTCCCGGTATCTGCCATTACCCAAGCAGAACAACAAGACCGCTTTCTCGATAAACCCGAACTCAATGAACTGATCGCCTACTTCCAATCGGGGAGCAAGCGCTTAGATATTGCCCAAACCCTCACCCGGAACTCCGATCTGATCGTCTCACGGGCAGCTAACCGGATTTTTACCGGTGGTTCACCCATGGCTTATCTAGAAAAACCCCCCGTGGAAGAAATGGCCCTGGTGGGTGCCGGTACAGCTATCAACGTCAGGGAAGGGATGAAATTAGGAACCGTTACCTACGCTGAAAGCGGGTCCGGTGGCGGTAGTGGCCTTCTCGGTGGCTTAAAAGGGATTTTCGCCTCTAGCGGCCCGATTCCCCCCGGATTCCGACCGATCAACGTCTCTCGTTACGGTCCGAGCAATATGCAGAAGTCCCTCCGGGATTTATCCTGGTTCCTGCGTTACGTTACATACGCGATCGTGGCCGGCGATACCAGTATCCTGATCGTTAATACCCGCGGTTTAAGGGAAGTTCTCGAAAATGCCTGTTCTATTGATGCCACCATCGTGGCCCTGCAAGAAATGCGGGCCGCTTCGATCGAGTATTTCCAGAGAGACAAGGATGCGGCCACTTTAATCAGTGACTATTTCAATATCCTACTGGGGGAATTAAAAGCCCCCACCCCCTCTAATAAACTGCGTCAGCGTCCCAGTAGTGACCAACAGGGTTTAAGTCTTCCCCAAAGCTACTACAACGCCGCCGAAAAACGGCAAAAGTTTGTCATGAAAACCGGTTTATCGGAGTCGGAAAAATCTTCGATTATCAAGGCCGCCTACAGACAAATTTTTGAACGGGACATCACCCGCGCCTACAGTCAGTCCATTTCTGACCTAGAATCGAAGGTGAAAAACGGCGACATCTCGATGAAAGAATTCGTCCGTCGTCTCGGTAAATCGCCTCTCTACCGTAAACAGTTCTTTGAACCTTTTATCAATAGTCGCGCCCTAGAATTGGCTTTCCGTCATTTCCTCGGTCGCGGTCCTTCCTCCCGGGAAGAAGTGCAGAAATACTTCTCGATCGTCTCTAGCGGCGGTTTAGCGGCGTTAATCGATGCTTTAGTCGATTCTCAGGAGTATTCCGACTATTTCGGCGAAGAAACCGTTCCCTATCTCCGGGGTTTGGGTGCAGAAGCGCAGGAATGTCGTAACTGGGGGATGCAGATCGACCTGTTTAACTACAGCGCACCTTTCCGCAAAGTTCCCCAATTTATCACCACCTTTGCTAAATACGATCGCCCCTTACCGGATCAGCACGTTTACGGTTCCGGAAATGATCCCCTAGAAATCCAATTTGGGGCAATTTTCCCGAAAGAAACCCGCGAACCTAGTTCTAGTCCCGCTCCCTTCGGTAAAGATACCAAACGTATCCTCATCCACCGCGGACCTGCCACTAATAACCAAAATAGCAACCCCGGCGCCCGAGGTGAATTCCCCGGTACTTTGGGACCGAAAGTTTTCCGTCTCAATAACGAGTTACCCGGTTCTAGCAATGGGGTAAGCGTTAAATTTGGCGAAAGTTCCACCCAAAGAGTGATTTTAGCGGCTTATCGTCAGGTTTTCGGTCGAATGCCCTACGAAGGTCAGCGTTTATCCGTGGCCGAGATTAAGTTAGAAAATGGCGATATTACTCTGCGCGAGTTTATCAAAACCCTAGCTAAATCCGAGGCTTTCCGGAAAATCTACTGGACTCCTCTCTATGTGGTGAAAGCGATCGAATATATTCACCGTCGTCTGCTCGGTCGTCCCACCTACGGTCGTCAGGAAATGAATCAATACTTCGATCTTTGCTCGAAAAAAGGCTTCTATGCTTTAATCGATGCTCTGATCGACAGTCCTGAATATACGGAAGCTTTTGGTGAAGATACGGTTCCCTACGAGCGCTATCTAACTCCCCAAGGGATGCAGTTACGGATGGTGCGTTTGGGCAATCTCCGCGAAGATATCGGCCAAAGAGTTGATAAAGAGGAAACCCCGCGCTTTATTGAATTGGGTACACCTTCGGTCTCGATTCGCACTGAACCCGATATTCAATCTCGTGTCGGTCAAGGTGTCACGGTTCAACGGGAACAAACTAAGATCTTTAAACTGTTAACTAATCTGGATAAAGTTGCCGTACAAAATACTGTTCGCGCCGCCTATCGTCAGATTTTTGAACGGGATCTCGAACCCTATATCATCAATGCCGAATTTACCGCTTTAGAGAGTAAATTAAGCAATGCTGAGATCACGGTGAAAGAGTTTATTGAGGGTTTAGGTGGTTCGGATCTTTACCTGAAAGAATTCTATGCTCCCTATCCGAATACGAAAGTAATTGAATTGGGAACCAAGCACTTCTTAGGTCGCGCTCCCTTGAATCAAAAAGAAATCCAGAAATATAACCAAATTCTGGCAACTAAGGGATTAAAAGCCTTTATTGGTGCCATGGTTAATAGCATGGAATACCTACAATTATTTGGTGAAGATACGGTTCCCTATCGTCGTTTCCCGACTCTACCAGCCGCTAATTTCCCCAATACGGAACGGTTATACAATAAGCTGACTAAACAGGACAGTGAACTGGTGGTTCCCAGTTTTAAACCGGTAGTTAAAGTCGGTGGCTAATTAGTCCTTGAAGTTAGTTAATTTAGCTCGTGTTAAACACGAGCTTTTTTTTTCAGGACAAATTACTGCCCAAAATTTATTATCGTCAATCAAGGGGGTAACAATGAGCCAAATTAAAGTTAAAAACTTCGGTCCAATTAAGGCGGGTTTAGTAGAAAATGATGGTTTTATCAACGTTCGGAAAGTAACGATTTTTATCGGTAATCAAGGAACTGGAAAAAGTAGCATTGCTAAATTAATATCAATATTAAGCTGGTTGGAAAAAGCTCTATATCGTGGGGATTTAGAGGAAAAATATGTGACTAAATATAATCGTTTTGTTAAATCTTTTTGTGAATACCAAAATTTAACCAATTACTTTTTAGCCGAAACCCAAATTGAATACAATGGAGATGTTTATCGAATTAGTTTTGAAAATGCTAAATTATCGATCGAACGTACTGATAATTCAAAGTATCGAGTACCAAAAATTATGTATGTACCAGCAGAGCGAAACTTTTTGAGTGCAGTAAGATGGCCAGAAAAACTCAAAGGACTGCCAAAATCATTATATACTTTCTGGGAAGAATTGGATCGCTCACAACAGGAATTATCTGGCAGTTTGACTTTGCCAGTAGGTGAGGTTAAATTGGAATTTGATAAACTCAATAGACTGGCCAAGATTGTGGGTAGTGATTATCAACTAAATCTATCAGAAGCTTCCAGTGGTTTTCAGTCTTTTGTTCCTTTATTTCTCGTTTCTCGAAATATTGCTTTATCGATTAATCGAACTCAAGAAACTTCCCGCAATGAACTCAGTGGAGAGGAGCAAAAAAGATTAAAAATGGAAATCGAGAAAATTATCTCTAATGATAATCTTTCCGATGACCTAAAAAGGGCTGCACTAGAAGTGTTATCTTCTAAATACCGCAATGAGTGTTTTGTAAATATTGTGGAAGAAATCGAGCAGAATCTATTTCCCCAATCTCAGAAAAAGATTTTATATAAATTATTTGAATTTGCCAATTTAACCCAGGGAAATAAACTAATTTTAACTACTCATAGTCCTTATATTATCAACGATCTAACCCTAGCTATCAAAGCGGATAAAGTTATCAAAAAAATCCTATCATCAGCGATTTCTAACGCCGATTATCTCCAAAAAAAGCTCAACCAAATTGTCCCAAAAGCCTCTTGTATAGCGGCAGAAGATGCTATTGTATATGAATTAACAGAGCAAGGAGAAATCCGAGAACTTGCTACATATAAGGGTTTACCTTCTGATGAAAATTATCTCAATCTTTCCCTAGGAGAGACAAATCAGCTTTTTGATGATTTACTAGAAATCGAAGAACAGTTATGAAGATCAATTTCTTTGATAAAAAATGTCAGAGTCAAACCCATCGGCATGAATTTGGAATTTGTGATCCGCCATTTCCCCCAGAAACTCCCGCTTATTTAGATACAGAAAATCCCAGGGATTGGATTGCTATTGTGGAAAACTATCAAGAAATTGAAGCGACATTTACCGCTATTGATAAATGTATTGAAATTAGAAAAGTCGATGGTAGTGGTGGTATGGATAAACGCTGTGATGGAATGCTGACCTATGCTAATTGTTTGATTTTTGTAGCATTAAAAGAACGAAAGGGGAAAAATTCGGGGTGGGTAGGAGACGGAGAAGAGCAACTAAGAAACACAATTCGGGTATTTATTGAAAATCATGGTATAGAGGATTATTCATCTAGAAAAGCCTACATTGCCAATAACAAAAAGCCTACCTTTCAGAGTTCACAACAGGAGAGGATGGAAAAATTTCGCCAAGAAACTGGGTTTAGATTAATCATTCAAAATATCATCAAAATTGAGTGATTTAATTCTCTTTGATTCGGTGGCTCTGAAGATATTGATTTTTTAGAGTTTAGAGATATCCTAGTTTGATGTTGAATCTCACCCTGAATCCGTTGCCAAGCTGTGATCAACTTTAAACTTTTCACTCAAGGAGTGCGGAATAGAACCAGCTTCTCGAACACCAGCTTGAATTTCTGGTAACTTGATCATTGAGTCTCTGTCCTCAAACTTTTTCTAGGTACTGGTCAATCCTAATTTATACTAAATCCAGTTATTAAAAACTGATTATTTATTCTCCCCTTTGCATGAGTGCCTCTTGCATGAGTGCCTGTCCTGATATGTAACCTATGCTCAATGGATTTAGGATTAGTATCCTATAATACCAATGCTTAGGAAACTATAAAGAAAATCCCAAGATTAAGCGAATCCCCTGCCGAAAAACGCTAGAGTAGAATAAAATGCCTAATTTTTTCGACAAAATTGTTATGACAGTTACCAATAGACAAGAGCTAGAAGAACTGATTCAACAGGTAAAAAAAGCTCAACAACAATTTGCCAACTATAGCCAAGAACAAGTAGATCTTATCTTCAAAAAAGCGGCATTAGCAGCTAACAACGCTCGCATTCCCCTGGCTAAAATGGCCGTACAAGAGACAGGGATGGGGGTAATAGAGGATAAAGTGATTAAAAACCATTTTGCCTCAGAAATCATCTACAACAAGTATAAACACAGCAAAACCTGCGGCATTATCGAAGAAGATAAATCCTTTGGATTGCAAAAAATCGCCGCACCCGTGGGCATTTTAGCGGGGATCGTACCCACCACAAATCCCACCTCTACAGCCATTTTTAAAGCCCTAATTGCCCTGAAAACCCGCAACGGCATCATTTTTTCCCCCCATCCGCGAGCGAAAGACTGCACCATTGCGGCGGCTAAAATTGTCTTGGAAGCGGCCGTCAAAGCGGGTGCGCCGGCCGGTATTATTGGTTGGATCGATCAGCCATCGGTGGAACTTTCCCAAGCATTAATGCAACATCCTAGCATTAATTTAATCCTCGCTACCGGCGGTCCTGGTATGGTAAAAGCGGCCTATTCTTCGGGAAGACCTTCCTTAGGAGTCGGTGCCGGCAATACCCCCGCTTTAATTGACGAAACCGCTCACATAAAAATGGCCGTTTCCTCGATTATTCTCAGTAAAACCTTCGATAACGGCATGATTTGCGCCTCGGAACAATCGGTAATCGTTGTCGATAGCATCTATGAAGAAGTTCGACAGGAATTTATTGATCGCGGAGCCTATCTTCTTTCCCCCGAAGAAAGGGAAAAAGTCGCCGAGATTCTCCTCAAAGATGGTCATATCAACCCCGATATCGTCGGGCAACCAGTGGAAAAATTAGCCGCCATGGCCGGAATTTCCGTTCCCGAAGATACACGATTACTAATCGGAGAAGTAGAAAATATTGGTTTAGAGGAACCATTTTCCTACGAAAAACTCTCGCCAATTTTAGCTATGTACCGAGCGAAAGACTTTGAAGATGGGGTGAAAAAAGCCGAAAAACTGGTCTTATTTGCGGGTCGAGGTCATACGGCCGTGCTTTATACCGCACCCTCAAATCGGGAACATATTAAACGCTTTGAAGACAACGTAGAAACGGCCCGGGTATTAATTAATACCCCTTCCTCCCAAGGTGCGATCGGTGATATCTATAACTTCCGTCTCGATCCTAGTTTAACCCTCGGTTGTGGCACTTGGGGCGGTAATTCCATCAGTGAAAACGTCGAACCTACCCACCTATTAAATATTAAAACCGTGGCCGAGCGCCGGGAAAATATGCTTTGGTTCCGAGTACCACCAAAAGTATATTTTAAATACGGGGCATTACCCGTCGCTATTCGGGAATTAGCCGGCAAAAAACGGGCCTTTATTGTCACCGATAAACCTCTTTTTGACCTAGGAGTTACCGCAGCTTTAGAGGAAGTTTTAGAAGAAATCGGCATCACGGTTAATATCTTTTATGATGTGGAACCCGATCCTTCCCTAGAAACCGTCGAACGGGGGTTAAATGTAATTAATACCTTCAATCCCGATGTGATTATCGCTATCGGTGGCGGTTCCCCCATGGATGCCGCTAAAATCATCTGGCTACTCTACGAGCATCCAGAGATAGAATTCGAGAGCTTGGCCATGCGTTTTATGGATATCCGCAAACGAGTCTATGAATTGCCCCCTTTAGGCGAAAAAGCTCTGATGGTTTGTATTCCCACCACTTCGGGAACAGGATCAGAAGTGACTCCCTTCGCCGTCGTGACCGATCGCCGTAATAATATTAAGTATCCTTTGGCAGATTATGCCCTAACTCCCAGCATGGCCATTGTCGATCCGGAATTAGTGCTGAATATGCCGAAAAAATTGACAGCCTACGGCGGAATTGACGCTTTAACTCACGCTCTTGAGGCCTACGTCTCGGTTTTAGCCTCAGAATATACTAATGCTCTTGCTCAAGATGCCATCCGACTGCTGTTTAAATATCTGCCCAGTTCCTATCATAACGGAGCTAAAGACCCGAAAGCGCGGGAAAAAGTCCATTACGCGGCGACAATGGCAGGAATGGCCTTCGCTAATGGCTTTTTAGGCATCTGTCACTCCATGGCCCACCAATTGGGGGCAATTTTCCACATTCCCCACGGTCTGGCCAATGCCTTGATGATTTCCCACGTTATCCTCTATAATGCCACCGATGCCCCCTTTAAACAGGCCACCTTCTCTCAGTACAAATATCCTAACGTGAAGTGGCGCTATGCCAGGATCGCCCATTCCTTGGGATTGGGGGGAGAAAGCGAGACCGAAAGTGTGGAAAGATTGGTATTAGCGATCGAATGTTTAAAACGGGAAATCGGTATTCCGGCCAGTATTAAAGAGGTAATTCCCGAAAGTGAAGCCGAATTTATGGCCAAATTAGACCATTTAGCCGAACAAGCTTTCGATGATCAGTGTACCGGAGCCAATCCCCGTTATCCCCTGATTGAGGACTTAAAAACCCTGTTAATCCAAGCTTATCACGGCAATTTGCCCCTAGAGGTGGCGGTAAATGGTCACGGTGATGTCAGTCTTGCCGATTTGAAGTTAGAGCCGCAACCCTTGAGCTTGTAGGGATAGATTTTGCCTTTGATCCCCCCTACCCCCTAGTAGGGTTGATTCATGAATCAACCCTACACCCTACACCCCACACCCCACACCCCACACCCTGCCCCCACGAAAAACTTTTTCAGCAAACCCTACTCAGCCACTGCTTAAAAATTATCCTTTTTCCCCCGCAGCCGTGCAAACACTTGTATTGGTTCGCTGCTATCCATGGTCATGGCCAAAGCGGGACTATCCCAACGCAAAAAAGGATTAGTCAGCTTTTCCGTCCCCAAAATTGCCGGAATCGTGGGAAGATCTTCAGCGCGATTTTTCTCCACTTCCCGATAACGCTGTTGCAGAGCAGCATTATTAGGGTCAACTGTCAAGGCAAACTTTAAATTATTTAACGTATATTCGTGAGCGCACCAAACCCTGGTCTGGTCAGGCAGCGATCGCAATTTAGTTAAAGAAGCCACCATTTGCCCCGGTGTTCCCTCAAATAAACGACCACAACCCCCAGAAAACAGGGTATCACCACAGAATAACTCGCCGTAATCTCCGGGGTTAACCGGGGGAAAATAATAGGCAATATGAGCGCGAGTGTGGCCGGGGACAAAGAAAACCTCAGCCCAGCGACCGGCAAATTCCACCCGGTCTCCCTCCTCTAAAAACAGCTGCTGGCCCGGAATGCGACCGCGATCCTCCTTTCCCCCATAAACACAAAGATGGGGATAACGATTAATTAAAGCCTGATTAGCCCCCACATGGTCGCCGTGGTGATGGGTATTGAAAATAGCGACTAAATCCACCTGTAAAGCCTCTAATCGCCTGAAAACCGGTTCAGGTTCCGCCGGATCCACCACGGCCGCGATTTTTTGCGCTCGATCGTAGAGGAGGAAAATATAATTATCGGAAAGGGCGTTAAGACGTTCGATCTCCATGGTAGAATTTTGGGCTAAGGTTTAACTCGATCATACCTATAGCAGCATCTTTGAGAAATCAGGCTAGAAACCTCAACCACTGGGACAAAATCTTAAATATGGCCGATGTAGAATAATAACTATAATAAAAGTGTCATAAAAAAGCAGTGAATTTATAGTAGTTATGACGATCAAATTTCGGTTTCATCCAGAGAAAGCAGTGGAAGCCGCTGCTATACTCTTAAAGCTGCACGGCAAACCGATGAAGTATTTAGGGTTGCTGAAAATGCTCTATATAGCTGACCGTCTTGCTTTAAAAACCATGGATCAACCAATTACTGGGGATAGATATGTATCAATGGATTATGGACCGGTTCTCAGTGGTGTTTATGATTTGATTAAAGGACAGCCCGTAGACTCTGCTTTACCCCTGTGGTCGAAATATATTTCTCCCCGGGATTCTAATTATGTTGACCTGCTGCAATATCCCGGCAATGAAGAACTCTGTGAAGAAGAAGAAATGATTCTTAAACAGGTTTACAAGACTTTTGGCCATCTCAATCCCTTTCTTGTAGCCGAATGGACTCACGATCTACCAGAATGGAAGGATCCCCATGGTTCGGCTATTCCAATTTTAGTGGAGGATGTTTTGCGATCTATGGGTAAAACGGAGGAGGAAATCGAAGATATTAGCCAAGAAGCCCAGCGAGAAGCCTATTTAGGGTCTGCTGAATAAATCTAAAAACCTTGTTGGATAAGACTTTTGGACTTTTTTCCCCTCAAAAAGTGCCAGCCATTGCGGGGATCGGGGGAAAATTCAGGTACTTTTTCCCTGAAAATTAGGTAGTTGACCACCTCA
>NZ_JAPZSZ010000252.1:0-22770 GCF_027532095.1 Microcystis sp. LE19-195.1E | reverse complement strand
TTGCGGGGATAGGGGGGAAAATTCAGGTACTTTTTCCCTGAAAATTAGGTAGTTGACCACCTGAAAATCGATCAAACCCCACACCCCACACCCCACACCCCACACCCTGCCCCCAGAAAAGCTTTTTCAGCAGCCCCTAATTACACATCTAAGCCACTACTCCGCCAGACTTCTGCTGTGAGTAAACAGTGAACTGAAAACTCAAATCCGATCCCTAATAGCTGTCTCGGAGTCTCGGAGTCTCGGAGTCTCGGAGTCTCGGAGTCTCGACTAGGAAATTAATTTTGCACGACTACTTATAGATAAGTGACTAGAAAAAATTTAAGAATACTTTCTCACCTAGCCCGACCTTTTATACTAACCGATTAAGAGGATAATTACCGTGAAAACAGCGAAATATCCCGAAAAAATTGCCGCTCTCTGGACAACATTCCTCTTGGGAACCCTATTTCACACCCAACTGGGTTTAATGCCGCTCTTCCATGGTCAATCGATCGTCGAGAGTCATCAAACCAGCAATCTCGATCCGATTTTCTGGGGAATGTTGCTCTTTTTTTTGCTGCCAATGTTAGCGATTATCGGGGTCAATTTTAGCGAAAGTCGCTCCTTGAGAAAGTCCCATTTCTGGCTGACAATTCTCTATTCTGTCTTGAATTTAGCCCATCTGATCGCCGATCTTCTGGTCAGACCGATCGCCTGGTATCAAATCGCTCTCATGGCAATTTTATTGATCATCGGACTGATTTTAAATCTAGTTTCCTATCAATGGCTGCGGTTAGCGATCGCCCATCCGCACCATCTCTCCGAAAGTCATTAGTAGTGCCAAGATCAAAAGGTAGCCAGTTGACTAACTGATTCAGACAAGAGGAGGCCTTTTGATCTCAAGTTGGTGCTTATTAAGGCAAAAGCAAGCTTAAACCGTAGCTAAAGCGATTTTTTTGAAAATATAGCTTAAAAAATCCAATTAATCCCTATTATTCCCCAGATCAGCCCATAAATTGCCCCTATTTCCTGGCCGCCGCTGCGACCACATCTCACCAAATATGGAGCTTTTTAGCTATGATGGTTCAGAAGCAAGCCAATAAAGGGAACTTTTGGGGCTGGTTATTCATCGGAAAACTCCTGATCGGAGGAGTCAAATAGACTATATAGTTCAGATTAACGGCAAATATTGGTTAATAGTAATAACGAGGTAATTATTTTGATGAAATCTCTCATTCGTTGGACAGCAACTCTTGGTTTAGTAGGAACGACAATGTTGACTTCGCTGCTGGGCAGCTATTCTAAAGCACTCGCTTTACCGGAAGAACAAATCGTCAAAACCTTGCAGTCTGTACCTGTCTTCGCTATTGCCGACGATCAAGGAGTTCCCCTAATTGCCGTAGGAGAAAAAGAACAGAAATTCACGGGGGTTTTTATCAGTCGGCAGGACGCACAAAACTTTTTTGAACGACTGAAAAAAGAGAATCCTGAAGTGGCTAGTAAAGTTAAAGTTCAGCCTGTTTCTTTGGCACAGGTCTATAAAATGCAAACCAGTCAAACCGATCAAAATCGTTTAATTATCGATTTTGTTCCCAAAGAGTCGGAAGTAGAATCAGCGAAAAAACTGCTCAGTGAAAGAGGTCAACAATATCAAGGTGGTGTACCTTTGTTTGTGCCGAAAGCAGGAAAAGAGAGTAATTTTCTGGTGATCAGTCGCAATAATCAGGATTTGATTCCTTTCTTCTTTGAAAAGGCCGCCGCTTTGCAAATGGTAGAACAATATAAAAAAGCTAATCCCGCAGAAGCGGCCACGGTGAAAATTGATGTTATTCCCTTAGAAAATGTCATCGCCACCCTACAACAAAGCAACGATGAAGCTTTAACTAAAATTCTCCTCTATCCTAGCCAAGAAACGATTGATTTCATTCGGGCAAATAGCAACCAAAAGGCTCCCAACCAACCCCCGGCAAATCAGCCACGCCCTAATAATAATACCAATAATCCCCCCGCCCCCAATCGTTAAGTCTTGTGTCTGCTAGTATTTCCGGTCAAGAATTAAGTCAATGGCGCCAACAGGCGATCGCCGATTTAGAGCAAGCGCAACTATCTCCGAAAGAAGTGGATATCTTTCTGCAAGCAGTGACAGATATAGATACTCTTTCCCTGCGCTTACAATCCTTTCGCGAACGAGAAAAAATCCCTTTGAGTTATTCTTGGTCGGAAATTACTAAACGCTGGCAAAAACGCCTGCAATCAAGGGTTCCCTTACAGTATTTGCTCGAATCGGTGGTCTGGCGTAATTTTACCCTCAAAGTCTCCCCAGAAGTCTTAATTCCTCGTCCCGAAACCGAGTTATTAATCGATATTGTTGGAGAAACCGTCAGAGGAGAAGACGGGGGAATCTGGGTAGATCTGGGAACCGGTAGCGGTGCGATCGCTATTGGTTTAGCCAGTATCTTGACAAAAGCAGAGATATATGCTATTGATTACAGTCAAACGGCTTTAGCGATCGCCAAAGAAAATATCATCAATACGGGTTTTGTCGACAGAATTATCTTAAAACAGGGTTCTTGGTGGACACCCCTAGAGAAGTGGCAAGGACAGATTAGCGGTATGCTGTCCAATCCTCCCTATATTCCCAGTGCAGAAATCCTTGACTTACAAATTGAAGTGCGGGAACATGAACCCCGTTTGGCCCTCGATGGAGGTGAAGACGGATTGACCGCGCTGCGCTATCTAGTGGCCACTGCTCCCGATTATCTGCGATCGGGAGGCCTTTGGCTAGTGGAAATGAGAGCCGGTCAAGGGGAAAAAGTAGCGCAAATGCTGGAAAATCAGGGCAATTATCGACAAATTCAGATTATTAACGACCTAGCAGGTTTCGATCGCTTTGTTTTGGCCGAGCGAATTTAGCGCAATGCAGCCGCTTCGCAGTCCCGCAGCCAGAGACGCACCGCTTGGCCGATGGTGCCTTGGCTGGTTTCTAGGGGAGGTAAGGGGACTTGAGCGGGTTCAAGGGCAGCTAATTGACTGTAAACCGTCACTAATCGCCATCCTTCCCCAGTTTTAGTTAAAAATAACCAGTGATAATTCTGGAGAGTGACAAAGCGATTTTTGCTATACTGACGCTCTAAAGTCGTAAAAAAAACCTGTTGAGTGTCATCGGCAATTTGACCAGAATATTGACTGGCAGTTAAAGGTAGGGGTGTAAATTCGGGACGACCGGCAATAATCACAAAAACCGGTGTAGATAATTCTTGATCGATTTGGGAGCGGGTAATAACTCGATTAGCATAACTGGGTAAATCTGACAAGAGGCGATCGACTAAAAGATTTAAATCCTCCGGACAGCTAGAAAGAGGACGACTAACTGCTGGCAAGTTAATCCCGAAAATAACCAGTAATACCCCTAAATATCGGCTAATTCGTGACAAATTTTTGCCCATGCTACCTTTGGCTCCTCGGCACCGGTGATCGGTCGTCCAATTACTAGATAATCAGCCCCAGCTTTAAGCGCTTGGGCCGGAGTCATCACCCGACTTTGATCCCCTTTGCTTGACCAGGAGGGACGAACTCCGGGGCAAACTAAGAGAAAATCCTCTCCACAGACGCGCCGCAATTGCGCCACTTCCTGGGGAGAACAAACCGCGCCATCAATTCCCGATTCCTTGGCCAATAATGCCAGATTTAAGGCATATTCCGATAGTTCTAGGGGAATTTTGAGGTCGAGGGCTAATTCGCGGGCGTTAAGGCTGGTTAAAACGGTGATAGCGAGAAGTTTTGGCGGCGATAGCAGGTCAGAGATTGCCCCCTTAGCCGCCGTCAGTGCTTGCCGTCCGGCCGTAGCGTGCAGGGTGAGTAAATCCACTTGATAGCGACTAGCTGAACGACAGGCCCCGGCGATTGTATTGGGAATATCATGAAATTTTAGATCGAGAAAGCTCTTTTTTTGTCTTTCTTGCAGAATCCCTAGAATTTCTGCACCGCTACTGACAAATAATTCTAGTCCCACTTTCCAAAAATTGACTTCCGGCAACAGATCAAGCAGTGCGATCGCTGATTCTAAATCCGGCACATCGAGAGGAACAATAATTCGGTCTGAGTTGGTCATATTGGGGTGATAAATCAGAGAAAAATCCAATCGGCAAAAGTGGCAGCCTGTCCGCAGTAAATGCCATCACGATCGATGATATTCCAAACGATCGCTTTTTCGATGCGAAATAGTTGACCATTTTTCGTGATCCTTACCCCGTGATAATCGTTGATATAGCCCTGTTTTTTGACTAAATCCAGCATTTTTTGGCGTTCTTTGGCGATTTCCTCCCCCTCTACCGTCGCTCGCGAAGGAGTTGTTAATAATTCTGGCCAAGTTAAACCCCAGAGATCGAGGGCACCGCGATTACCATAATTGAAGATCGGATTAGTTTGTGTACCGTGGGAAACTAGCACAAAAGGGGCATAAAAGAGCATTTTACTCTGTTCTTTGCCAGTACCGATCCGGGGTAAAAGCGATCGCCCGATTAATCGTTCATAATTATCCAGCAGCAATTCCGTCCAAGCTATAATAGCTAAATCTTGCCAAATTTCCATAAAATTATCTTGAAAAACCGGTTTAATCTGGCCGTTGCCAATATTTATAGGCCGCGTAGGCTAAAGTAATCACTCCCGTGAGAATTGCCGACTCATCCACTAAAAATTCCGGATGGTGAAGGGGGGGATTGAGGAGGTGAGGAGAACCCACTCCCAGACGGAACATTGTCCCCGGGGCCTGTTGCAAATAAAGGGAAAAATCCTCGGCCCCCATGGAGGGTTCCGAGAGAATTAAAACCCGATCCTGTCCCCAAGCTTCTAAACCAGCTTCTTCGACTAACCGGGTTAAAAATTGGTCATTTTGTACCGATGGCACGCCCCGGCGATAATTTACTTGACATTTAGCGTTATATGTGCTACAGACATTCGTGACCAAACTCTCGATCCATTCCGGGAGATGGGCGTGGGTTTCTGGGTGCAGCGATCGCACGGTTCCCGCCATGCGTACCTGATCGGCGATGACGTTGGGGGCGCGACCACCGCTAATCTGCCCGATGGTGAGGACAATGGGACGCAAAGGGTTTTGAGTCCGACTAATTGCCTGTTGTAAAGTGGTGATTACTTGCGAAGCGATCCAGATAGCATCGATCGCCTCGTGGGGCCGGGCCCCGTGGCCGGATTCCCCTTGAATAAAAATCTCCAGATCGTCGGCAGCTGCAGTTAAGGCCCCGTAACGAACTCCGATCGATCGGGCCGGAATCGAGGGGAAAACGTGCAGCCCCAAAACGGCGCTGACATCCCGCATCACCCCCTCCCGGATCATCCAATTGGCCCCCTGGGCGATTTCCTCTGCTGGTTGAAAGAGAAAGCGTATTTTTCCCCCCAAAGGTTCCGAGAGACGGGAAAGCACCATCGCCACCCCTAAACCGACGGTAGCATGAACATCGTGACCGCAGGCGTGCATAATCCCCGGTTTGCGGGAAGCAAAGTCTAAATCGGTTCTTTCTTGGATCGGTAGGGCATCCATATCGGCGCGGATGGCTAAAATCCTTCGATCACTGCCTTTTCCCGCCAATTCTCCCTTAACTCCCGTTTTTCCCACCGCTTCCTGCACCGATAGACCACAGGAAGACAAAACCCCGGCAATATAGGCGGCCGTTTGATATTCTTGCCCACTTAACTCTGGATTCGCGTGAATGTGGCGGCGAATCTCCACTAATCGGGGTGCGAGACTCTCGGCTATGTTTTTAATCTCGGAGAGCATGAAACCAGTTTTACAGTATCTTTAGAGTTAATCATAGAGCATTTTTTACCTGAAAATTCGACTTGGCTGATTTTAAGTCTGCATTGTCTTCTCGGCATTCTTTCAACCCGGGACTAAGCTAATTTGTCAATAGGATGCAGGAGTTACTATTCATCTCTTGATTCGGTAACGCCTCTTGAGAGAATATTCCAGCTATGATAGGAAACATTGTCTAGTTAGGAAAAAACATGGTTCAGTCTTCCGAAAAAATTGAAGTTAAGTACGGGGAAAGAGAAATTGCCGAAGGAACATTAATTACTTTCCCCAATCCACGCCCTGGCAGAAATTACGATATTCAGATCACTCTGCCGGAATATACCTGTAAGTGTCCCTTTTCCGGTTATCCCGATTTTGCCACTATTTATCTTAGCTACGTTCCCGATCAAAAGGTGATGGAATTAAAGGCGATTAAACTTTATATTAATAGTTATCGCGATCGTTATATTTCCCACGAAGAAGCAATTAACCAAATTTTAGATGATTTGGTGGCCGCTTGCGAACCCTTGCAGATGAAAGTTAAGGGGGATTTTCATCCCAGAGGTAACGTCCATACCGTGGTGGAGGTGATGTATAAAAAAGAATAGCATAATTGTCTAGTTTGGGGATGGGGTTGCCTCCATCCCTTGCTGTTCTAGTTTTTGTTGTTCAAGTTTTTTTGCTGTTCGAAGGTCTGTAGCCAGTCAACAGGAGAAGATGCTCAAGCAGGTTATATCGCTATCTTGTCCTTTGTCTGATAGGTTTTATACTAAATCCGTTGAGTATAGGCTTACATATCAGGACAGGCACTCATGCAAGAGGCAAGAGGCAAAAGGGAGAATAAATAATCAGTTTTTAATAACCTGGTTTAGTATTACTCATCGAATCTATCCTCTCCTTTCTGTTGTTCGTGTCTCTATGGTTGATCCTTAACCCTTGGCACAACCCGAAAGAATTGTAAAAGTTAGGGTCATTAAAAAAAGCTGGGATTATCATTAAAGTAGTCCGAATCGTGATCCTGATTTTATGTCCCAGAAAAATGAAATTCTTCCGCTGCTGTTGACGGTTATGGTGACATCGGCACTTTTAGGAGGAATTGCTTGGTGGTTGCTCAACAAAACCTTTCCCAATCTCAATGATCGATCTAATTCTTCTTCCTCCTCGAATAATCAAATTTCTGAAACTTTAGGTGCAGTTAAAAATGTCCCGGAAGGATTATTTAACTACGGGGGAAGTACCACTTGGGCCCCGATTCGCAAGGAAGTGGACTTTATTATCCAGCAAGTCTGGCCGAAATTTCGCCTTGTCTATACCGATCCCACTACGGGAACCCCCGGCACCGGCAGCGGTATTCGGATGTTAATCGAGAATCAATTGGCTTTTTCCCAAGCATCTCGATCGCTCAAAGATGAGGAAATACAACGCGCTCAACAACGGGGATTGACCTTAAAAGAGGTTCCCGTAGCTATCGATGGAATTGCGATCGCAGTTCATCCCGATTTACCAGTTTCCGGTCTAACAATTACCCAGTTAAAAGATATTTATACAGGAAAAATTCGCAATTGGCGGCAAGTGGGCGGGCCTAATTTAGCGATTATTCCCTATTCCCGACGCAAGGAAGATGGGGGAACCGTGGAATTTTTTATCGATCAGGTTTTAGAAAAAGCCGATTTTGGCAGTAACATTAAGTACGTTTATAGTACAACTCCCGCTCTCAGAAAAGTTTCCCAAAATCCGGGAGGAATTTACTATGCTTCTGCACCGGAAGTAGTTCCCCAGTGTGGAATTAAAACTTTACCCCTCGGTAAAAGCGAAAATAAGTTAGTTGCCCCCTATCAAGAACCTTCGATCCCGTCTTCCCAATGTCCCCAGAAGCGTAATCAACTGAATGAATTAGCTTTTCAAAAGGGAGAATACCCGATCACCCGTCGTCTTTTTGTTATTATCAAACAAAATGGTCAATTAGACGAACAAGCGGGGGAAGCTTACGCTGATTTGTTATTAACCGATCAAGGACAGGAATTAATTGAAAAAGCTGGTTTTGTTCCCTTGAGATAATTTAATCCAACTTCTACAAATCTAGGTTAAAGTGAATTTGAGCAATTTTCATCTGAGTGTGCGCTTGATTGGGCGCATCTAGAGGACTGCTACTCCCAGTTTTGTCCAGATTTTCGGCTATCCCGTCGCAATCATCCCTCAGTGCGAAAGATTTTTACCGAACAAGCAGGGCATCGATGACGGTGGGATTTACACCTTCTGTCGCTACTATCCCACCTACGTCCAGCTTGCAGTAGTAGCCAACAACCCCGACGAGCAAGCCATCCGCGCCCAATACCTGCGCCATAATTGCGTCAGATACTTTGCTTTGATCTAAAATTGAGTCAGCAATATCTAATTTGGAGTCTCAGGCAATGGAACCGATTTCTCTAATTCTCGCTGCGTTGGCTGCTGGTGCGGTTGCTGCTGCTAAGGATACGGCAGGAACAGCCGTTAAGGATGCTTATGAGAGTTTAAAAGCGTTGATTAAGAAGAAATTTGGTTCTTCGGTTTGTCTTATGCAACAGACAGGATTATAAGAGATGAAACCCTTATAGAGAAAGACATGGCTGCGATTTTTGTCAATTGTTTTCGATCTAGAGCGAACTAATCAATTAAATCTCTTACCAGATAAAGATTTAGTCGATTTATGCCCCCCTATCGAACCATAACAAGTAACGAAGAGCCAGAAATTTGCAGAAAAAGGGAAAACAGATGATAGTGATATCGTCGATAAACATGATAAAAAACCAGATTCAGAGGGGGTAAAAACACTGCTCAAAGAAGAGTTACTTGAAGCAAAAATTGATAGAGATGCAGAGGTTATTAAGACAGCAGAAGAATTACTTAAGCAATTAAAACCTGAAGAATTTGCCGCAGGTAAGTATAATATTAATGTTGGTGGTGATATTAAGGGAATGGTGGGAGATGGTACTTTTAAGGGAATTGCAGGAGATATTAGTGGTGGAAATATTAGTCAGAACATTAATTAGTTGAGGATTATTTAAGAGGGAAATTTATGTCAATTACTGTTGAGGTAGAACTTAAAGATTTTCTAATTCAAATCAATCAAAAGTTAGACAATCTTCAAAAAGATGTTACTGATATTAAGATTGAACTTAGTGAAGTTAAAGGTGAAATTAAGCGTCTGGAGGGAAAAATTGATGGTGTCGAGAAGCGTCTGGAGGAAAAAATCGATGGTATTGAGAAGCGTCTAGAGGGAAAAATTGATGGTATTGAGAAGCGTTTAGAGGGAAAAAATGATGGCGTGGAAAAGCGCTTAGAGAATCAAGAGTTTGTCAGTCGAGGGATTTTAGTCGCTTTAATTGTAACGATTTTAGGCGGTTTGGCTAAATTGTTTGGTTTAGTAGGAAGTCCTTAAAGAGTGCTAATTCTAAAACTGCAATTTAAAGTTAACTTTAAAAGAATAATTTTGGGGTAGCAAAAATGACTGATAAAAGTTATTATTCAGAAATAGGAGGTGATGTTAAAGGTCTTATTGGTGATGGTGAATTTAAGGGAATTGCGGGTGATATTAGTGGCGGTGTAATCAATCAATATATTATCACCCAAAAGTCAGGAGTTGAGATTCAGTCTCAACCTTTAATTACGGGTTCACCTTATTTGGGTTTAAGGAAGTTTGAAGTAGATGATAAGGATAGGTTTTTTGGGCGAGATAATTGGATTGTTGAGTTAACTGATTATTTACAGCAAAAGAATGTTTTATTGCTTTTAGGTGCGTCGGGAAGTGGTAAGTCTTCTCTCGTGCAAGCGGGTTTAATTCCTAAGTTAAAGGATAATTTTGGCGCGAATAAATTGGTTAATTTAACTTTTGTTCCTGATGTTAATCCCTTTGAGTCTTTTTATGGTTGTCTTTTGGCAAATAGATATAAACAATACCAAGCAAAATTAGCACAATCTGTTCAGGAAGATACTTTAATTAAGGTGGTTGAAGGATTAAAAAATAATTCTGATTTATGGTTTATTTTTATTGACCAATTTGAGGAATTATTTACTCGTACACCGAAGACGGAAAGAGATATTTTCATTAAAAGTTTGATTAAATTAATTGAAAATAATGATAGTTTAGTTAAAATTGTGATGACGATGAGGGCGGATTTTTTAGATAAATTAAGTCCTTATCCCAGTTTAGGAAAAATCCATGATCAGTATAGCAAGATGTTAACGGATATGGACGAAAGTGAGTTAAGATTAGCTATTGCTGAACCGGCGGCGAGAAATGGGGTAATCTTTGAAAAGGGATTAATTAATCAAATTATTGCCGATTTTTATGAACAGGCCGGCTCTTTACCTCTGTTACAATATACGCTAGATTTATTGTGGGAAAAAAATCATATTCAAAATCGGATTTTAAATAATAAGATTTATCAAGAGATTGGTGGGGTAACGGGTGCGCTAGAAAAACAAGCGGATAAAATTTATAGTCAATTTAATGAACAGCAACGGAAAGCAGCAGAGGAAATTTTTCTAGAGTTAATTAGTTTAGAAGGGGAAAAAGCGGTTAGCAGAAGGGCGGATAAATCGAGTTTTGAACAGGAGGAAATGCAAAGGGAAGTTCTCTATCAATTGATAGATAATCGTCTTTTGGTGAGTAAGGGAGAAGACGGGAAAGCAACGGTTGAGGTGGCACATGAAGAATTGTTGCGGTGTTGGCAAGTGTTACAGGATTTAATTCGAGAAAAAGAGGAGATAATTGTTCTGAGAAGTCGTTTATATGCTGATGCAAAACAGTGGGATGATTTACAGAAGCAAGATGCAGTAAAAGCGAGTAGTGAGCTTTGGCGAGGTTCTAAGTTGGCTAAAATTGTTGAGTTTCAAAAGAATAATTCTCTGCCTAATTTAGATCCTGTGGCGATTGAGTTTATTAAGGCGAGTGTTACTCAAGCTGAACGTCAAAAAAATGAAAAAATTAGAACAGCGCGAAGGATTGCGGCGGTTTCTTTGGTGGCGGTGGTGATTAGTACAGGATTGGGTTGGATGGCTTGGAAACAAACACAACAAGCGGAACTCAATCTGGCAAATGCTCGCGGGTTTTCTTCCTTGTCTTTGTTTGATAGAGGAAAAGAATTAGAGGCTTTCGTTGAAGCAATTAAGGCAGGAAAAACCTTGCAAAATCAACACAAATATGATGCGGAAGTGATGAATGCTTTGAATAAGATTCTGGTTGAGAGAAGTGAACGCTATACTTTAGAAGGGCATAATAGTAATGTCAATAGCGTGAGTTTTAGCAGCGATGGCAAGACTTTAGCGACCGGTAGTGATGACAAGACAATCAAACTGTGGAATGTTCAGACAGGTCAAGAAATCCGCACTCTCACTGGGCATAATGGTATTGTCAATAGCGTAAGTTTTAGCAGCGACGGTAAGACTTTAGCGACGGGTAGTGATGACAAGACAATCAAACTATGGAATGTTCAGACAGGAAAAGAAATCCGTACTCTCTCTGGGCATAATAGAGGTGTCACTAGCGTGAGTTTTAGTAGCAACGGTAAAACTTTAGCGACCGGTGGCTGGGATAATACTGTCAAACTGTGGAATGTAGAGACAAGAAAAGAAATCCGCACTCTCTCTGGGCATAATGGTATTGTCTTTAGCGTGAGTTTTAGTAGCGACGGTAAAACTTTAGCGACCGGTAGTGATGACAACACAATCAAACTGTGGAATGTGGAGACAGGAAAAGAAATCCGCTCTCTCTCTCTTTTTGATAATAGCAGTTTCAGAAGCGTAAGTTTTAGCATCGACGGTAATATCTTAGCAACCGGTGGTAGGTGGAAGACCACAATCAAACTGTGGAATATAGAGACGGGTCAAGAAATCCGCACTCTTACTGGGCATAATGGCGGTGTCTATAGCGTGAGTTTTAGCAGCGACGGTAAGACTTTAGCTTCTGATAGTAGTGACAACACAATCAAACTGTGGAATGTAGAGACAGGGAAAGAAATCCGCACTCTCTCTGGGCATAATGATATTGTTAGAAGCGTGAGTTTTAGCCCTGACGGTAAGACTTTAGCGACTGGTAGTGGTAACTTTTTATCTAGTAGTGACAACACTATCAAACTCTGGAATGTAGAAACAGGCAAGGAAATCCGCACCCTCAAGGGGCATGATAGCTCTGTCATAAGCGTTAATTTTAGTCCCGACGGCAAGACTTTGGTGAGCGGTAGTTGGGACGGGACTATCAAACTCTGGAATGTAGAAACAGGACAAGAAATCCGCACCCTCAAGGGGCATGATAGCGCTGTCTATAGCGTTAATTTTAGTCCCGACGGCAAGACATTGGTGAGCGGTAGTGACGACAACACTATCAAACTCTGGAATGGAAACAATGGCTGGGATTTAGATGCTTTAATGGAGCGTAGTTGCGATTGGGTGCGGGTTTATTTGCACAATCCTAATTCTGGTGTCAGGGAGGAGGATAGGCATTTGTGTGATGGGATTGGGGGTAAATCGTCAGTATCAGGATTTTGAGGATTAGAGGATTTTCAGGATGCTCAATCTTAAAAGATTGTCAGGAGTTTCCAAGTAAATAATCCAGTTAATCCTAAAATCCCGTTAATCTTGGTTTAGACTTCTTTGTGAGGATACAGAAGGATTATAGGGCGATGCAGAAGAGTTGTAGGACAATACAGAAAGATTGTAGGACAATGCAGGACTTAAACGCTTTAATGGGGCGTAGTTGCGATTGGGTGCGGGTTTATTTGCACAATCCTAATTCTGGCGTTAAGGAGGAGGATAGACATTTGTGTGATGGGATTGGTGAGGAGAAGTGATAATATAGTTACATATTATGGAGATTTAGAGAAGAAAATGATCTTACTCAATTATTGTGAAAAAGCTTTACAAAAAGCACAATACAAAAGGCTAAATGACGGTACTTGGTTTGCTGAAATAGAAGGCTTTCAAGGCGTTTGGGGAAATGGATTGACCGTTGAAGAATGCCGTCAAGACTTACTAGAAGTTCTAGAAGAATGGATCATTTTAAAATTACAAGATGGCGACCCTTTACCTATCATAGATGGATTAGAAATTAAAGTTACAACAGTTGCAGAAGTTTAGTTATGCCATCAGCAATTTCTCGCAGAAAATTAATCAGAAAATTGAAAGCTTTAGGTTACACAGGACCTTTTTCTGGTAGTAAACATCAATTTATGAAAAAGGGTCAACATAAAATTCGCATCCCTAACCCTCATGGAAATCAAGAAATCTCTATAGATTTAGTTAAGGAAATTCTCAAACAAGCGGGTATTAGTGATGAAGAATGGGACAACAGTTAAACAGTATTGGTTATATATTTAGGATTTGATCTTTATGATTCTTTTCATATCGCTTCCGCCGAATATGCTAGGATAGACGTATTGCTAACCACCGATGACAGATTACTTAGAAAAGCCATAAAATACAGTAAATTATTGCAAGTAAAATTAGATAATCCTGTTACTTGTTTAATGGAAACTTTGCTATTACAAGGAGATGAAAACAATGACACCAATTGAGCTAAGACAAAAAGGCTATCAAGCATTAGTTAAAGAATTAGGACAAGTCGATGCTATTCGCTTTTTACAAGATACTGGATGGGGTTTTGGTGACTATACTCAAGAACGTCAACAGACCTTAAAAAATGTGACAAGAGCCGATTTTTGGCAAGATATTCAGGAGATTAGAAGTAAGCAGAATTAAATTTAATAGTGAAGGAAAATTAGTTGGCAAGGAAAAGTAGTTCACGATACGATAGACATTGGAATCAAATAGCCAAAGAGATAACAATGGCTAAAATCTCCATTTCTTTACCCGATGAACTGGTTAATTACCTAGACCAGAAAGTAGAAGATAAAAGCATTTTCATCGCCTCAATTTTACAACAATGGCGACAACAACAAGAAGCAGAAGAACTCGCCCAAGCTTTTTTAGCAGTAGATGAACTAGAATTAGGATGGACTGACGAATGGCAAACAGCAGCGATTATCAACTCGGAAGCATTATGGCTGAAGTAAAACTGAGTTCTAAACATCTAAACTCCTTAAAAAAATTTATTGAAGACGCATTAACCGAAAGACTGCAAGAACTTCAAGAAGGAATTAAGCACACTCAATAACGAATAACTTTTTTTGAAAATAAGTAGCTGGTTATAATTAAATTAAAAATGGATTTTAGGTTCGATCCCCCCTGCCCCCCTTGATAAGGGGGGTGCCGATAGGCGGGGGGATCTGATGATTTTTAACGCCTACCTACTTAAGTATCAAATGCAGACACAAGAATTTCTCAGACGATTTGAAAACAATGAATTGCAGCATACCTTAGACTTTGATGAATGGATGGGAGAAGCTTGGATGCTAGAAGCTTTACTGCAAGACAAAGAAGAAATTGAGGAGATAGAATTTGTTGATTAATGACTATTTTCAAGAGATTAGACATCTCATTGAAGCTTGTCCAATAGTTCAATCTTATAACCTCATTACTGATAGTAGAAGTCTTTATGTAGGATTTGCGGCAAAAAGTACGGGCGAAGCATTCGGATAGAAAATCTCTGGTTTCACCGATAGGTTATTGCCCGAATGCTTCGCCCCTACAGGACGCGGGCCGATAATAAAAGTTTATGCTCAGAAAATTAATTAGGGCTGGCTGAAAAAGTAGGGGCGAAGCATTCGGATAGGAAATCTACGGTTTCACCGATAGGTTATGCCCGAATGCTTCGCCCCGAAGATGCAAGGTTTTCAACCACGATTCTCTCAAAATCTTGCACCTGTTTCGCAAAATAGGCCCCTAAAACCCTTACCTCGTCTATATTTCACATTTATTCAGCAAGCCCTAATTACACTCTTTTAAAAAGTTTTTTTATTTCGACAGTAGCTGTCAGTATCTCCCGTAATTGTAGCGTTTAGAAATACCTAATCTTAACCAATTAACCAAGCGAGAAAGTATTAGCAACCCTTCTCGCTTTATTATCACTAAACCAACACCTCCACAGCTTCTGGAACCACTGCCGTCTCAGTTGTGGTATTTTCCCCTAGATAAATTCCCAAAGAACGGGCTGTTTTCACAATAAAACCATCAGGATCAACGGGATAGGCACAGCGATGCTCTTGATGACATTGTTTGATAATTTTGATCACTGGTTTCAGGGGCAAACTACGCACTTGTCCCCCGCGCCAAATCACCACGCGATCGAGTTTTCCCTGTTCGATTAATTCTACGGCCTTAATGCCGAAAGCCGTGGCTAACAGTCGATCCATGGCCAAAGGAGGACGACTTCTTTGCAGGTGTCCCAAAGACATGGCCCGCACATCCATGGAATTGAGATAACAGAAGACGGGATCGGTAACGCACAAAGAGCGAGTTTTGTCAAATATTAATTTTTCTAAATAATCGGCAATATACTTCTCTTTTTGGTTATCTTCGTTTTTAACACCCTCAGAAATGACAATGAGAGCGAATTTACGACCTTGAGCGCGTAATTCTGCCAAATGACGACAACAACCGTCGATAATTGCGGGAGTGAGAGCCGGGGTTAATTCGGGAATAAAAATCGCATCGGCCCCCCCGGCAATTCCGGCATGAAGGGCTAAATGACCGGCATCTCTACCCATCACCTGCACAATCATCACCCTTTCGTGACTAGCGGCGGTAAAGGTGAGATCATACAAAGCTTGAGTGACGATATCGACGGCAGTGGTAAAACCGACTGCCCATTCCGTATAGGGAACGTCATTATCGATGGTTTTGGGAACCGCGATAATATTCCAGTTGCCTTTCTGGGCGAGATCGTAGATGATATCAATGCTCCCATCGCCCCCAACGACGATCAGGGCATCTAATCCCAGCATTTCGTATCCTTGCAGGATTTTCGTGGCAATTTCTGGGTTTTCGGGATGTCCTTTGCTCAAAGAACCCAAGACACTACCACTAAGAAACTGCAAAACGTCTAATCCTTTCAAGACCCCGGGTAGGTTATAGCCATGCTGAGTCAGGATCAAATCTTCGGGGTGATATTTTCCCTCGGCAATCTGCATAAAACCGTCGGTCCCGTAGGGAATGCCGTACACATCCCAACCCTTGAGTTTTGATGATTTCACCACGGCACGAATTACCGCATTTAACCCCGGGCAATCGCCACCACTGGTCAGAATGCCGATTTTTTTCTTTTGATTCTCGTTCATGGTTATATCCTCCAGGATTTTTTTTCGTTGTCGGGAGTCAGTATTAAGGAGTCAGGAGTCGGGAGTCAGGAGATTATTTTTATTTATTCTCCCTGCTCCCCACTCCCCAATTCATAATTCATAATTCATAATTTCCCACTTCCCACTTTTATTTGCTGGTGGTTTGAAAACGTTTCCAAACAGGTTCGTAACTTTGCAGAGCTTTCATGTACTGTACCCGTTCAAAAGCGGTCGGATCTGGGCAATTCATTTGACTCATACTGCCAATTAACTGCTCGATCGATTCGTACTCATTTTCTTCCAACCAATGCAACAAACCCTGTTCGATCTTGGTAATTTCCTCCAAACCGTGGCGTAATAAAACACTAACTAACATGGTCGCTTTTGCCCCCACCATCATCATTTTGATCACGTCGATGGCGTTATGAATGCCACTGGTAGCGGCAAAATCCGTCGGTACACGACCGTAAAGCATGGCAATCCAGCGCAGGGGTAAACGCATTGCTTGGGGATTACTGAGGATAATATTGGGGTGAACATCTAAGGTTTCTAAGTCGATATCCGGCTGATAGAAACGGTTAAATAATACCAACCCATCGGCCCCCGCTTCCGCTAATTGTTTAGCCATATTGGCCGTATTGCTAAAGTAGGGACTTAACTTCATCGAGACGGGAATTGATACCTCCGATTTGACAATTTTGAGGATATCAATATAGTTTTGTTCGACGTGATTTCCGGTTAATTCCAGGTCGTTGGGAACATAATAAACATTCAACTCCAAAGCATCAGCGCCCGCTTGTTGAATTTGAGTGGCATACTCCAACCATCCCCCAGAGGTCTCACCGTTGAGACTGGCAATAATCGGAATATCGACCATTTCTTTGGCTTTGCGAATATGGTTGAGATATTCGTCGGAACCAACGTGAAAAACCTCCGGTTCGGGAAAATAAGTCAAAGCTTCCGCAAAACTCTCGGCTCCGTGGGTAAAATGATGGTGTAGAGCCAGTCTTTCGTGTTTAATCTGCTCCTCGAAAAAGGAGTGTAAAACCACGGCAGCGGCCCCAAAGTCTTCCATTCTCTTGATATTGTCGATATCCTCGCTCAAGGGTGCGGCCGCACCGATGACTAGCGGCGATCGCAATTGTAAACCCATGTAGGTAGTGTGTAGATTCATAACTATTCGTTGCTCCCTGTACCTTTTGCTGCTAAATACTGATACATTTGCCAGCGCGTATCCACATCTGCTTGTGCTTCTTTGAGCAGACGTTTAGCTTCCTCCGGCTTACTGGTGGCCAACATCTTAAAGCGATTCTCCGAGTAGAGAGTTTGCGCTACGGTAAGCTTAGGCGCACGGCTGTCCAATTGCAGGGGATTTTTGCCTTCTTTAGCTAAATCGGGATGATAACGGTACATTAACCAGCGACCGCTTTCCACCACTTCTTTTTGATGGTTCATGGCGGTGGTCATGTTGATCCCGTGAGCAATACAGTGAGAATAGGCGATAATTAACGATGGCCCGTTGTAAGCTTCCGCTTCTAGGAAAGCTTTGATCGTTTGCTCGTTTCTTGCCCCCATAGCCACGCTGGCCACATAGACGTTACCGTAGGTCATGGCCATTAAACCGAGGTCTTTTTTCGGGCTGGGTTTGCCACCAGAAGCAAATTTAGCTACGGCGGCCCGAGGAGTAGCTTTCGAGGCCTGGCCGCCCGTATTCGAGTAAACTTCCGTATCCATGACCAAAATATTCACATTGCGACCACTGGCTAAAACGTGATCTAAGCCACCATAACCGATGTCGTAGGCCCAACCGTCACCCCCGACAATCCAGACGCTTTTCTTGACCAGATAATCGGCCACGGATAACAACATTTTCACCTGCGTGGTCGGGGTTAATTGCCCTAAACGGGATTTTAGGGCCTCTACCCGTTGCCGTTGTTCGTAAATTTCCGCTTCATCCACTTGGTGACAATTGAGAATATCTGCCGCTAGACTTTCTCCGATTTCACTAGCGAGGGTTCCTAAGAGTTCGGCGGCAAATTCTGCCTGTTTATCGATGGAAACTCGGAATCCTAAGCCAAATTCGGCATTATCTTCAAAGAGGGAATTCGACCAGGCCGGCCCGCGACCTTCGGCGTTAACTGCCCAGGGTGTTGTCGGTAAATTACCTCCGTAGATAGATGAACAACCGGTGGCATTAGCCACTATCATGCGATCGCCAAATAGCTGACTGACTAATTTAACGTAGGGAGTCTCACCACAACCGGCACAAGCGCCGGAAAACTCAAAGAGAGGTTCCTGCATTTGCTGATGGTTAATTTTATTGAGATTTAGGCTTAATCGGTCTGGATTAGGCAAATTAAGGAAGAAATCCCAGTTAACTCGTTCCTGTTCCCGCAGGGGCAATTGGGGAGCCATATTAATCGCTCTTAGACGCGGTTGCGATTTGTTTTTAGCGGGGCAAACATCAACACAGAGACCGCAACCGGTACAATCTTCGGCGGCCACTTGGATGGTGAATTTTAGCCCTTTCCAGTCGTGATCCTTGGCATTAGCGACTTTAAAGGTTTCCGGGGCCGTGGCTAATTCGGCCTCATCATAGACTTTCGAGCGAATAACGGCGTGGGGACAAACGAGAACGCATTTACCGCACTGAACACAGACATCCGCATCCCAAACGGGGATTTCTTGGGCAATATTGCGTTTTTCCCATTGGCTAGTGGCGGTGGGGTAAGTACCATCGTTGGGAAGGGAGCTAACGGGCAATTCATCCCCGTGACGGGCGATAATTTTGCCGAGGACTTCTCGGACGAAAGCGGGTGCGTTGTCGGGAATTGGTGGTCTTAATTCAAAAGCTTCAGGGGTGACAGTGGCGGGAATTGGGACTTGATAGAGGTGTTCTAGGGCAGAATCCACAGCTTTGATGTTCATCTGCACGATTTCTTCGCCTTTCTTGCCGTAGGTCTTGCGGATGGCTTTTTTAATTTGTGCGATCGCCTCTTCCCGAGACAAAACTCCCGCTAGGGCAAAGAAACACACCTGCATAACGGTATTAATCCGACTGCCCATCCCCGCTTCTTTGGCTACTTGAGTGGCATTAATCGTATAAACTTGCAGATTTTTATCGATGATAGTTTGCTGGAGATTGCGGGGTAAGTGACTAAATACCTCCTCCGGTGGATAGGGACTATTCAGGAGAAAAATTGAGTTCGATTTAGCGGTTTCTAGCAGGTCAAATTGTTCGATAAATTCCCACTGATGACAGGCGATAAAGTTAGCATCAGTGATTAAATAGGTAGAGCGAATCGGCTCCGGTCCAAAGCGTAGGTGAGAAACGGTGACAGACCCAGATTTTTTGGAATCATAGACGAAATAACCCTGGGCATAATTATCAGTATCTTCACCGATAATTTTAATTGAATTTTTGTTAGCTCCCACCGTACCATCGGAACCTAAACCGTAGAAAACCGCCCGCACTACTTCGTCCGGTTCGGTGGAAAAACTGCGGTCATATTCCAGACTGGAAAAGGTAAGATCGTCAACGATACCAATAGTGAAGTGATTTTTCGGTTTGTCGAGACTTAAGTTATCAAATATACCAGCAATCATGGCTGGAGTAAATTCTTTGGAAGATAAACCGTAGCGTCCTCCCACAATTTTCGGCAGCTTGCCTTCGTAGTCTTCCATAAAGGCATTTACCACGTCTAAATATAGCGGATCGCCCCCAGCACCGGGTTCTTTACAGCGATCTAAAACGGCTATTTTTTTCACCGTGGTGGGCAGAGCTGCCAGTAATTTTTCGGCGGCAAAGGGACGATAGAGACGAACTTTTAAAACCCCAACTTTAGCCCCATTTTGATTGAGATAATCAACGGTTTCATGGACGGTTTCCCCTCCCGATCCCATTAACATAATCACTCTTTCGGCATCGGGCGCACCGTGGTATTCATAGAGATGGTATTGCCGTCCTGTTAATTGGGCAAAACGATCCATAATTTTTTGAGTGATATCGGGACAAGCATAATAGAAAGGATTGACGCTTTCCCTTGCCTGGAAATAAACATCGGGATTTTGTGCCGTGCCTCGTAAAACCGGTCGATCGGGAGTTAAAGCCCTTTGACGATGGGCAATAATTAGGTCTTCATCGATCAGTTCTTTGAGAGTTTCATCGCTAATTAATTCGACTTTTTGCACCTCATGACTGGTACGAAAACCATCAAAAAAGTGCAGAAAAGGAATCCGCGTTTCTAGGGTGGTAGCTGTGGCAATAGCCGCCAGATCTTGAGCTTCTTGAACGGAATTAGCCGCTAACATAGCCCAACCCGTACTTCTGGCAGACATGACATCACTATGATCCCCAAAAATCGACAACCCTTGGGCTGCTAAAGCACGGGCCGCCACATGGACTACTGAAGAGGTTAATTCCCCCGCAATTTTGTAGAAGTTGGGGAGCATTAATAATAATCCCTGCGAGGAAGTGAAAGTAGTAGTTAAAGCTCCTGTTTGTAGCGCTCCGTGCAGGGTTCCCGCTGCCCCACCTTCGCTCTGCATTTCGATTACGGAAGGGATGGTTCCCCAGAGATTAGCTCTGCGTTCGGCCGCCCAACTATCGGACCATTCACCCATAGGCGAGGAGGGAGTGATAGGATAAATAGCGATTACTTCACTGAGACGATAGGCAACGCGCGCAACAGCTTCGTTACCGTCTATGGTTGCATAGGTTTTTTTTGTCATGTGTTCCCCTTAGTTTTTACGATATTTGTCGGGATTTTAAGTTTTTTTACGGCTCAATTTCGCACTAAATATCCTGTCGTTTCCCTGACAACCGAAGGATTTTCTTTGAGCGTCGCTTTTGACTCCCTATCTACTATTGGACGCTTACGGCAGACAGGCTTAAGTAGAGCGATTTTTCTGTCTCCACCTCGATCATTATCCAGATTCTTGGCTTTCTAGCAATTCGTTATTTTTTCTTAATACGCTGCTGAGTTTGCCAGCAACCGACACTGGAGTTAATTAATATTGAGAATTGAGATAAAAATTAATGATACTTTTTTTAAAAAAGTGCTAGGTCAGAAGATAAGCTGTTGACTATCTAAATTACTCGTTAAGACTGTCTATGAGCAGGGAGAAGGAATTATGAATTATTAATTAGGGTTTGCGGCAAAAAGTTTTTCGGTGGGGGCAGGGTGTGGGGTGTAGGGTGTAGGGTGTGGGGTGTCGGAAGAATAAATAGAAATAATCTCCTGTCTCGGAGTCTCCTGTCTCGGAGTCTCCTAACCAAGCACGACAATTTTTGATTTTTGCCAGAGATCTAATAACCAGTTGATTTAGTCAGCCGATGAAGTTAAGATGTACTAGGTTAAACACAAATGAACTAAAGTACAAATTATCTTAACCCAAGGATAGGAAAATAGATCATGACTAACCTCGAAACCCTTACTCAAGCGCAACAGGAGTTGTACGACTGGCTAATTGAGTATATTCGCACTACTCAACACGCCCCTTCCATCCGGCAAATGATGCGAGCGATGAATTTACGCTCTCCCGCACCGATTCAAAGCCGTTTAGAACGTTTACGCGCCAAAGGCTATATTGATTGGACAGAAGGAAAAGCACGCACCCTGCGGATTCTCAAACAACCAGTGCAAGGTTTACCGGTTCTAGGTGCGATCGCTGCTGGTGGTTTAGTGGAACCCTTCACCGATGTGGAAGAAAAACTCGATCTTTCTAACCTGTTGCAACGCAGTCAAGACTGTTATGCTCTGCGGGTTTCCGGAGACAGTATGATCGAGGATCATATTGCCGATGGGGATCTGGTGATTATGCGTTCTCTCACGGGTAATGAAGCGGTCTCCAATGGGGAAATCGTCGCCGCTAGAGTCGAAGGCCACGGTACTACTTTAAAACGTTTCTACCAAGAAGGAGAAATCATCACTCTCCAACCCTCTAATCAAAAATATCAACCAATTACAGCCAATACCGAACAAGTACAAGTGCAAGGGGTTTTGGTTGGTGTTTGGCGCGGTTATTAGCCAAAACTGGGGCGCACTTAAGCGCCCCGATAATTTGACTTTTGTTCTGCTGGCTTTTTTTCAGTTTGTCATCGAGTCGATCGCTCCGGGAAAAGAATCGGGTTGGCAGACATAGGATAATATAAGGGTTTTAGCCTATCCCGAACTCAGATGTCTTAACTTTTATGCCCAAAAAACAGAAATATCCCCATCTCTTGGGATCAAAATGGACGGCAAAACAAAAAACATGGGGCTGGCGACATTTTCAAGTGGTCAATCGTCAAAATCGCGGTCAATGGGTTTTTGCCGAATTAGTCGCTTCCTGCGATCCGACCGTCCGCTTCTGGATTAATGCTAAACAGTTGCAAGACGCGAATCTCTGGCAATCAGGTTGGCAAACCCTAACGGAAATGAACCAACCCGACAGCGCCGACGAGATTATTGTTAATTAATATTAAGAACTCTTGTAATTTTTCACTCTTTGCCCATCAGCTACGCCGAGAGCTTTTTATTCCTAAGCTGTTAACTATTTAGGGCTTGCTGAATAATGGTAAAACCCTTTTAAAATAAGGCTTTTGACCTGTTAAAGTCCGATGTTAGTGCAAGAAAATAGGATTGGGACTTTCAAAAACCTTGCATTATCCTTCTTGTGGTACATCGCTTGGTACAAAAAACAAGGGCAACAAAGCCTGAAACGACCGGCTACTGACGACCGACGACCGACTCCTACCCCCAGGAAAAACTTTTTCAGCAGACCCTA
>NZ_JAPZSZ010000111.1:0-23288 GCF_027532095.1 Microcystis sp. LE19-195.1E | reverse complement strand
AAACAGGTGCAAGATTTTGAGAGAATCGTGCTTCAAAACCTTGCGTCTTCATCGGCCCGCGTCCTGTAGGGGCGAAGCATTCGGATAAAAAATCTACGGTTTCACCGATAGGTTATTGCCCGAATGCTTCGCCCGTACTTTGTCAGCAAACCCTATTTAGCATCAGTTTAACCCATTTTTCAAGAATCTAGGCTAGAATATGAAGACAAGACGTATTGCTCTGGGTTAATCTACTCTGTAGAAGCTAAGAAGGTAATCAAAATGGCTAAATATTCGCCTCTTATCAATGTATCTCCTGAAACTATGAGTGGTGTTCCTGTTTTTTCAGGTACTAGAGTTCCGATACAAACACTTTTTGATTATCTTAAAGCAGGAGAATCAATTGATGATTTTTTAGAGGGTTTTCCAACGGTAACAAGAGAACGAGTTATTAGCTTACTTGCAGAATTTGAAAAAGAGCTTATTGATAGGGTAGCGTGAAATGAGGCTTCTTTTAGATGAATGTATTGACCGAAGATTAATGAGGGAGTTTACAGGTTATAATATCAAAACTGTTCCGCAAATGGGATGGACTGGGATCAAGAATGGTCAACTGTTAGGTTTAGCTTCACAAGAATTTGATATTTTTATTACAGTGGATAAGAATTTGCCGTTTGAGCAAAATTTACCGCAGTTTAATCTAGCTATTATTATTTTACAATCACAATCAAATCGTTTGGCTGATTTAAAGCCTTTGGTTCCTAAAGTTTTAGAAGTTTTGGCAACAGTAACAAAAGGAACAGCAACAGTAGTAAGTTTATAACAACCTATTTAAAATGAATTTAAGCCATTTTTCAAGAGTCTGGGCTAAGATATTAAGGCTACCGACTTGGGAAGATTATTCCAAGAACTATTCCTAGGAAGATAAACACAATAAATCCGATCAAAAATGCAGGTATTGGCTCACCCATAATAGCCAACAAGGTAGCTAAAGCTATGCAAAAACATAAGTTTAAGACATTCAAGATCAATAGTAGTTTATTTTTCATTTTTCCCTTAAACCTAAATCGTCTAATGGCGATAGGGTTTTCTCTTGCATCCCCAGAGACATGAAAAGTGAAGTATTGCGAGAAGTTCTGTTGACCAGATGTCTAGAATCTTAAATAACAGTCGCACTACTCTCTTCTAAAACAATACGGCCCGCCATATGTACATTTTCGGCAGTCATAAATTTTTCCATCTTTACCACGCACTATATAATAAGTACAGTTGCTCTCTGGTCCTGTTGATGGAGCAATATACACCGGGTCTACAGGTTGCTGTACCAACAAAATAGTTTCGGTATTAGCAAAAGTTTGATTTGTTGACACGTCTAAACACAATATGTTTTTAGTTTGTACATTATCAGGAGTAGAAGCTTTTGCTTGGTTAATAGGAGACATGACCAATAAAAATGCTGAAGCTGTTACGAGAATACTTTTCATGTGATTTTTACCAAATTGAGCGATAAGTTTGATTTGACTTTGAGGTTAAAAACATTTTGAGATACACCCGATTAATGGACTGGCATTACCGACATCTTCTATTATATTCTTGATATCTCCGTTCAGAGGCGGCATAATTTCCCGATGCCCTAGCTGCATAATGTGGTATATTAACTTGAGTCGCCCAATAATCTCCATTTTTCGTGAGTTGATTGGCCTCTTGAATTAATCCTTGACAAGAAAGCCTATAAATTCTTTGCCAGTCTTCAGCTATCATTCGCTGTATTAGCTGGTCAGCTTCCCCCTCCATACTGTTTATTTCTCTCAACAATTGCTGAACTTCACTACTTTGTGCGTTAGAATTAGTTACCCATACTGTAAACTGGAGGATTGAAAAAAAACCTGCTAAAGTCAACACACTGATTGATTTTTTTGTTGGATAGAGCATAATTTTATTTCCTGAAAATTTGACACAACTAACAAGCCACACTACCGACAATGTATCAACCAGTTAAAATTATTTCAAGACGGAAAAAAACGGATATTGTCGGAGGTTTTGTTAACTATGTTTACAAATATCGGAAAATAACGGATAATGACGGTATTATGTCCCCAAATCTTAACATTACTCCCATGGATACCCAAGAAGTCTTCTCACTTATTGATAATCTGGTTTTTGACCACACGGGAAAGCATCTCGATACATTGCAATTAGGGATTTTAAAGAACGTTTTTGATGGTCAGAGATATGCAAAAATAGCAGAAAAATATAATTGTTCTGAAGGTCATGCCAGAGATAAAGCCTATGAACTTTGGCGCATTCTTTCGGAAGTGTTAGGGGAAGAATTAAATAAATCAACTGTTCGATCAGCAATTGAAAGATTTATTACCACGAGTAGTACCAATAACATAGTAAATTCCGTAAAAATTGATCAGGTTACTTTCTGTCATAACCCTTCTAATAATCGAGAAATAGAAAATTATCATATTGATAAAACTGAAAACAATGTTATTAAAGCAAAACTAGAAACTGTTCCCAAACTAATAGGATTAGGATTAACGATCAAACAAACAGGGTAAGCTCTTGATTTAGATATACAATTAATTTTAGATAGTCTCAAACCAGAGTAACTTTGATAAATTTATCAAGATATGGATGTCAAGCTGCTTTGATACACAATTGACGAGGATAGGGAAATGGAGAAATTTCAACTAATACCCCAAAACCAAACCGCCAACCCCAACATCTAGAACTGCTATAGTTAAAAAATGCCTTGAATTGTCTTGCTTAGTGTCAAAAACAATGAGCGAATTAAGTCCCGCCGCTGCTAGAGAAATTGAACGCTGGAGTTAAAGCAATCGCCTGAGTTTTTCCTATCTGCGTTTTGCAGAATTTAGGGCGCGTTAGACGGCGACAATCTCTGCTTAAACTTGAATCTAACAATCCGTCGTAACGCACCTATCTATCATTAATTTATTTGGTGCGTTACGCTGTGGAAGGGCGCACCCTACTACATTCATAATTGATAATTTCTCATAGCTGTTATAATTAGATAAATGTCCCAGCCAGGGGAAAAACTATGACAACTCTCGACATTTTACCAGAAGTTACCTGTCCCCCGACGGATTTATGGAGTGATGAACCACCCTTGGAAAGTGATTTACACCTGCAACAGATCATAATTCTTCTCAGTTGTCTAGAATTGTTATGGCAAGAGAAAAACGATTACTACGCTTCCGGTAATCTGACTATCTACTATAACGAAGAACAACTGAAAAAGCGCGATTTCTGTGGTCCAGATTTTTTTGTGGTTTTAGATACAGAAAAACGTCCCCGCAAAAGTTGGGTGGTTTGGGGAGAACAGGGAAAATATCCCAATGTAATCGTCGAGATTCTTTCCGATTCTACGGCCAATATTGACCGCACTAAAAAGAAAATTCTCTACCAAAATACTTTTCGCACTCCTAATTATTTTTGGTTCGATCCTAATACCTTAGAATTGCAAGGATTTACGATACTTGAGGGACAATATCAAGCTATTTCTGCCAATGACCGGGGTTATCTATGGAGTGAACAGTTAGGATTATATTTAGGCATATTTGAGCGTAAACTGCGTTATTTTACCGCCGATGGTCAATTGGTTCCCACTCCCCAAGAAGCTGAATTACAGCAAAGACAAGCAAAAGAACAGGCTCTTTTAGAAAAGGAACAAGAACGACAGGCAAAAGAACAGGCTCTTTTAGAAAAAGAACAGGCTCTTTTAGAAAAAGAACAGGAACAACAGGCAAAAGAACAGGCTCTTTTAGAAAAAGAACAAGAACGACAAGCTAAGGAAAGATTAGCGGCAAAATTACGAGAATTAGGCATCAACCCCCAGACAATTTAGCCAGCTAAAATCTGCAAACAGCGATCGATAACCCCTTGAGTTACAATTATCTTGATTTGACTGGACAGACTTGAATGCAACTCACTCCCGAACAATACAAAGAAAAAATGCAGCGCCGCAAGGTCATCCAAGAGGAACGTTTAGCTGAAAAAATCGCTGAAAAAGGTTTAATTATCGTTAATACCGGCGATGGCAAGGGAAAAACCACGGCAGCCCTCGGTATGGTTTTACGTTCCCTCGGTCATGGTTACAAAGTGGCGGTGGTACAATTCATCAAAGGTGCTTGGGAACCTGCCGAACAAAAGATTTTTAGTGTTTGGGGGGAACAAATCGAGTTTTATGCTATGGGGGAAGGTTTCACCTGGGAAACCCAAGATAGAGAAAGAGATATAGAGAAAGCCGAAGAAGCATGGCAAAAAGCCCTCACTTTTCTCGAAAATCCCCAATATCAATTAATTTTACTCGATGAGATCAATATCGCCCTTAAATTCGGTTATCTGGATATTCAGGAAGTTATCGCTGGTTTAGCCCGAAAACCCGCTAATTCTCACGTTATTCTCACTGGTAGAGGAGCTTTACCCGAATTAATCGAGATAGCGGATTTAGTCACGGAAATGAAGTTAATTAAACATCCCTTTCGTCAACAGGGAGTGAAAGCGCAACCCGGCATCGAATTTTAATTAGGGTTTGCGGCAAAAAGTTTTTCGTGGGGGCAGGGTGTGGGGTGTGGGGTGTGGGGTGTAGGGTTTTACCGATTTTGAGGTAGTCAGTTACCTAATTTTCAGGGAAAAAGTATCTGAATTTTACCCCCGATCCCTCCAATGGTCGGCACTTTTTGAGGGAAAAAAAGTCTAAAAGCCTTATCCAACAAGGTTTTTAGATTTATTCAGCAAGCCCTAATTAACTACTGCTTAAGCGTTGTACCGTCTCTCCCGACAATAATCGATGAGTTTCGGCGAGAAGATAGGGAATTTGATCAGCGTGGGGACTAGCGGCTAAACAGGCAGTTAAATCGAGTTTTTCCACCTCTTTTGCCTGTTGACCGGGGAACCAGTGACCCCCATTCCCCAAGAGATTGTATCTGGCCTTGGCAAAGTCAATCATATCGTAGGCGATAGCGAGATTGCGTAACCAGAGGATAGAACGAATATTGATGTGATTGGGGGTATTTTCCCAGCTAGGTAAACCCACAGACCAAGTTTTCACCCAATTATCGCCTAAACAGTTGATCATCTCCCCTTGCAATCTCTCGATAATTGGCGGTAAAATCTCCTCGGCTCGATCGAGTAAAGGTAAAGTTTTCAGGTGTTCATCAAAATCTCTGGCTCGCGCAGCACCGATACTCAGGGTATGGACGGTCGGATGACTGAGACAGAATAGATTATTAAAAACCATCGGACTGAGAGGAAAACAGAGAGCCACGAGCTTAGGGGGAGGATTGTAGAGATGGCCGCCCTTATCGGCGGGACTAATGATAAAAACCCCCATATCGTGCTGTTTTGCCGCTTCTATGGCCGGCCAGTTATTCTGAAAAATATAGTACCAGTGCAGATTGAGGTAATCGTAACAATTTGTTGCAATAATCTTGACAATTACATCAGTTGGTGCATGGGTCGAGAAACCGATAAAACGAACTTTTCCCTGTTGCTGTAATTTTTTCGCCTCTTGCCAACAACCGCCCTCGGCCATAGTGTCATCGAGAATTTCCTCGGTGTTGATGCCATGGATACCCAACAAATCCACATAATCTAACCGTAAAAATTGCAGGGATTGCTCAAATTTACGGCGAAATTCCCGCACATCTTGACTAGGAGAAACTTTCGTCTGCACGATAATCTCATCCCTCGGTAGTTGCGGCAAAATTTTGCCCAATTGCATCTCCGAAGTGCCGTAACCCCTAGCGGTTTCGATGTGATTAATCCCCACTTCTAGAGATTTATTGATGATTGCCTCTAAATTGCCTTGATTCTCGTCGGGAATTTGCGACATCGGCACATCCTGCCACTGAAATTGATAGCGCATTCCCCCACAGGAAAACACCGGCATTTGTAGATTAGTGCGACCGAAACGACGATACTGCATATATTCAGTTATCAGTTATCAGTTATCAGTGGGAAGTGAGGAGACCACTTCGTGCGCGTTGCGGGGGGAGAAGGGAGAGGGGAGATGGGGTTTTAGGGTTTTAGGGTTTTGGGGTATTAGTTGAAACTTCCCTATTTCCCCATTCTCCCATTCCCCCATTCCCTATCCCCTGTTCCCCGTTCCCTAAATTTAATCGGATAAAGTGAGAATTTCGACACCGGTTTCGGTGACGGCGATGGTGTGTTCAAATTGGGCCGAAAGTTTACCATCTTTAGTAATAGCAGTCCAACCGTCTTTTAAGACAATATGTTGCCAGGTTCCCTCATTAATCATTGGTTCAATGGTGAATACCATGCCGGGGCGAATTTTTTTGCCCTTGCCACGAGTGCCGTAGTGGGGAACCTGCGGACTGGTGTGAAAAACATTACTGATACCATGACCGACAAAATCTCTAACCACCGAAAATCCTTGTCCTTCGGCATATTCTTGGATAGCCGCCCCGATATCGCCGATTTTACCCCCCGGCTGCACTGCATCTATGCCTCTTTGCAGACATTCTCTGGTAACTTCCACTAACTTTTTAGCCAGGGGGGAGGGAGTACCGACAAAGAAAGTCTGCGAGGTATCGCCGTGATAACCCTCTAAAATCGGGGTGACATCGATGTTAATAATATCGCCGTCTTTGAGGATTTGATCGGCGCTGGGGATGCCGTGACAGATAACCTCGTTAATGCTAGTACAGATGGACTTAGGAAAGCCATGGTATCCTAGGGGCGCACTTTTGGCTCCATGGGCGCGAGTCCAACGTTCTGCCTCGTCATTGATTTCTAGGGTACTTACCCCCGGTTTAACCATATCGGCCAGATGGTCTAACAGTTTAGCCGCTAATCGTCCGGCTCGGCGCATTTTTTCAATTTCCCGGGGAGAGAGTAAGGTGATGGTATCGTTGCCCATGAATTATCCGACTGTTGAGAAAGATTCTTGTTACATTTCTTATCCTAGCAAAATCGGGCAGCGTTATTGTTTAGGGGGTTGGGTTATGGGAGTGGGAAGTGGGGAGATGGGTGTAGGGTGTGGGGTGTAGGGTGTGGGGTGTAGGGTGTGGGGTGTAGGGTGTAGGGTGTAGGGTGTGGGGAGACCACTTCGTGCGCGTTGCGGGGGGAAATGGGGAGAATAAATAAAAATAATCTCCTGTCTCGGAGTCTCCTATCTCCTGTCTCCTATCTCCTGACAAGACAAATTAACCGAATCTACCGGCTACATAATCGCGAGTTTGTTGATTAACTGCATCGGTGAAAATTTTCTGGGTGGCATCACATTCCACCAAATGACCGACGCGGCTTTCATCGGTATTAAAAAAGGCCGTGCGATCGGATACCCTAGAGGCCTGTTGCATATTATGGGTGACAATGACGATCGTGTATTGTTGCTTCAATTCATGGATTAATTCCTCGACTTTGAGGGTAGAAAGGGGGTCTAAAGCAGAACAAGGTTCATCCATTAATAATACTTTTGGTTTTACCGCCAAAGCGCGAGCAATACACAATCTTTGTTGTTGTCCTCCCGATAATCCTAAAGCGGATTTATTCAACAGATCTTTAACTTCATTCCAAAGAGCAGCTCCTTTTAAAGCTGATTCCACAATCCCATCTAATTCACTGCGACTAGCGGAACGATAAATTCTAATACCGTAGGCAATATTATCGTAAATACTAGCGGGAAAAGGGTTAGGGCGCTGAAACACCATACCCACCTGTCGCCGTAAGGTATGAAGGTTAACTTTGGGGGCGTAGATATCCTGGCCAAAAAACCTAACTTTGCCCTTAACTGTCACTTGCCCCTCTAATTCCCCGATGCGATTGAGGGCTTTTAAGAGAGTAGATTTACCACAACCAGAGGGGCCGATCATGGCGGTTACTTGCCTTTGAGGTATTTGTAAAGAAACCCCTTCCAGGGCTTTTTTGCTACCGTAGAAAAAGCTAAGATTTTCGACTTCGATCGCCGAATTAGCTAGAGAAGTAGGATTGTTCATGAGAGAGGAATCGATCATCAGAAAAATGCTTAATTTGAGCGTTTACGAGTAACAAAACGGGAGAGAAGGCTAGTAATTAAAACTAAGATAATTAGGACTAAAGAAGCTGTCCAAGCCAAGGAATTTTGTTCAGGAAAGGGGGAACTAGCGTAGTTATAAATCAACACCGTTAAAGCCGGTGTGGGCGACCAAAGACTTTCTTGCCAAAATTGACTAAATAAAGCCGTAAACATTAAGGGGGCAGTTTCTCCAGCAGCCCGGGCCACCGCTAATAATATCCCGGTCATAATCGGTGCGATCGCTGCTGGTAGGACAATGCGAAATACCGTATCGAAACGGGAACCCCCCAAAGCGGAGGAACCGAGACGGTAGGACATGGGTATTAGTTTTAGGGCCTCTTCCGTGGTTAAAGCGACGATGGGCAACATAATCACCCCCAAAGCAAAGGCCCCCGCTACGGCGGAAAATTGTTTGGTAGTTAACACCAAAACCCCGAAGGAAAACACCCCGACGATGACGGAAGGGGTACTACTCAACACCACGATCGCAAAGCGCAGAATACCGCCAATTTTCGAACCCCGAGCGAATTCCGAGAGGAAAACCCCGGTGAGAATCCCCAGAGGTATGCTGCCTAAAGCCGCTAAACCGACCATAGTTAAAGTACCCACGATCGCATTGGCAAAACCGTTGGGAACACTGGGATCAGAGCCAACTGGGGCGGGTAAAGAGGTGAAAACTTGCCAATTGAATCCGGGTAAACCTTCTTTGACAATTTGAAAGAGGATAGCGAATAAAGGCAGAATGGCGATGGCACTAAGAGCGATCGCTAAACCCGTGAGACCGTTGGTAAAAAAATGTCGCCAGGGTGACAGGGGTTGCTGTAAATCTTCTTCGGGAAAAGCTCCTTGGCTCATAAAATTAACGATTGCGGTTGATAAATTGTACTAATAAAGCCGCTACACTATTGACGGCTAAGGTAATAACAAATAGAATTAAAGCTAGATACATCAAGGCTCCGATGTGGATTTTTTCAAAAGCTTCTGGGAAGGTATTGGCTAGTACAGCGGGAATAGTGTAACCGGGGGCCAAGAGGGAGGGAGTAATAATCGAGGAGTTACCGATTACCATGGCCACCGCCATAGTTTCCCCTAAAGCGCGCCCTAAACCGAGGATAATCGCCCCGATAATGCCAGAACTCGCCGCCGGCAATAACACGCGCCAGATGGTTTCCCAACGAGTCGCCCCTAGGGCCATGGAGGCGCTGCGTAATTCGGGGGGGACGGTAAGCAAGACATCGCGACTGATAGCGGAAATAGTCGGCACGATCATGATCGCCAGGATCACACCGGCGATCAACATACTTGGTCCCAAAGGTTGGGTATTAAACAAAGGGAACCAAGCAAAATTTTGAAATAACCATTCTTGCAGGGGTTTAAGCAGGGGAATTAGTACGAAAATCCCCCATAAACCAATAATTACACTGGGAATCGAGGCAATTAATTCCACTAGAAAACCGATGGGATAACGGACACTTGCCGGCAAATAATTCTCGCTAGTGGTTAAAGCAACGGCAACACTGAGGGGAATAGCTAATAAAAGAGCCAGAATCGAGGAAACGATCGAACCGAAAATAAAGGGTAAACCACCAAATTTGAGGACGTTAACATCCCAAGTGGTTCCCCAGAGAAATCCCCAACCGAATTCATTGATCGCCGGCCGCGCATCCTGAAAAACAATCCAGGCCATCCACAGCAGAAAAATTAAACCGGAAGCGGCACAAATCCAGACTAGGATCGTAAAAATGCGATTGAATAAACCCGCAGTGCCGGGGCTTTCGTTAAGATTGGCTGCTGAAAGATCAAAAGACTCAACAGGTTCAGAAAAATTAGCCATAAGGTAGAGAGCGATTACCAGTTATCAGTTGTTTAAAACGCAACTGTAGGGGCTGAACATTGTTCAGCCCAGAGAAAAGAAATACTTGCAGTTATTAGTTATGGGGTTAACCGGTAACTTTTTTCCATCTTACTGGAAAGCGGTGACAATCAAGCCCAAACTAATACAAAAGTATTTATTTAATTTTGTTAACTTCGGCTAAAACTTTTTGAGTCACCGATGGGGGAATCCGAGTAAATTCCAATTGATTGTTGATTCCTTGACCAGTGGTGAGAATCCAAGTCAACAGTCTTTTAATTTCTGCCGCTTTTTTGTTATCCGCGTAGTCTCTCGGTACTAATAACCAAGTAATCCCGACGATCGGATAACCACTGCTCGGATCGTCCATATTAGCGGTAAAATCGGCGTTAAATTTGATCCCTTCCATCGCCTTGTTAGCTTGAGCGAGACTGGGTTCGACAAATTGACCGGCTTTATTTTGAACTTTGGCGGTTCTCATGGTTGCCCCTTCGTTTTTGCGGGCAAAGGTATCTTGAACGTAACCGATCGAGCCTTCTGTTTGTTTAACCAGGGCCGCCACACCATCATTTTTCGGTCCCTTGAGAACGGTAAAACCCCAGTTGGGTTCTTTGCTGGTTCCCACTTTACTTTTGAAAGAAGGACTAATAGCACTCAGGTGAGAGGTAAAAATCTCCGTAGTACCGCTACCATCAGCCCTAACCACCACTTTAATGGGTTGGTTGGGCAGTTTCGGATCCACCTGTCTCCAGTTAGTGATCTCGCCACTGAAGATTTTACCGAGGTTAGCCCGGGAAATTTGCAGGTTATTTACCCCGGGCAGATTATAAACCACGGCGACGGCTCCTCCGGCGGTGGGAACTAGCAGTAAACCGTTTTTCATCTGGCTTTTTTCCGAGGAGGAAGGAGCGGCATCAGAAGCCCCAAAATCGACGGTTCCGGCGATAAATTGCCGGACACCAGCACCGCTACCGACGGAATTATAGTTAACGGTGACACCGGTGGCGTTTTTATAGTCGGCAAAATAACGCTGGTATAGGGGCGCGGGAAAGGAGGCTCCTGCACCGTTCAGGGTTTGGGCGAAAGCTTCTCCCATCGTCCCTGCTAAGGCCGCTGCCGTGGCGAAGGAGACAGCACACACACGAGTTAGGGTAGCAGTTGAGAATATCATAAATTTTCCGGTTGAAGAATCCTGCACAATTGGGAAAGTTGAACTTTCTTCAAGATATAGTTTAAGGCACAAATATTACTTTTAAATCTAGAAATATTGGAGATTTTTTTGGTTAAGATTGGGTAAAATTTTGGTTAAGTTTAATTTAAAAAATCCACAGCTTTTGGCAATAATTTAGATCGATCAAGACCAAAATCCATTCTATCTATTCAAGGATGAAATCTTAATTTAAATCATCTTTTGGGGAGAAATTGCCCAGACAAAGCTTTTTATCTAGGTGTGTGAAGGCAAACAGGGCCACCGCTGCTTTTCGCTACTGTTAAGTTTGTTATCTTTTTGGGGTGAGTTTCGTGTTAAATCAATTTTTTTTGAAATGATGGAGATAGATTTTTCTGACTCCCAGAAAAGCAAGGGGATGGATAAATGCTGATAAATCTCGATAAATTGCTCAAAAAGGCTCTTATTTTTGTTAGTGCTGGTGTTTTAGTTGCTTGCGCTCCCGTTGACTCCCAATCAAATAAATCAATTATTATTGATGGGTCTAGCACCGTTTACCCGATCACCAAAGCTGTCGCCGATGAATACAAAAAACAAAAACAGCCGTCTGCGGATATAAGCGTCAACTTTTCGGGGACGACTGGCGGTTTTCGGCAGTTTTGTGCTGGAAAAACCGATATTAGCAATGCTTCGCGACCAATTCGCAGCGATGAGATCGAAGCCTGTAATCGGAATAACATTAGATTTATCGAATTGCCGATCGCCTTTGATGCGCTCACCATCGCAGTCAATAAAGAAAACAATTGGATTGACAGCATCACTTTAGAGGAATTAAAAAAAATCTGGGAACCTGCCGCCCAGGGTAAAATTACCAAGTGGAGTCAGGTGCGATCAGGATTGCCGGATAAACCTCTCAATCTCTTTGGTGCGGGCAAAGATTCGGGAACTTTCGATTATTTTACGGAAGCGGTGGTAGGAAAAGAAGATGTTAGCCGCAGCGATTACTTTGCTAGTGAAGATGATGACACCTTAATTCAAGGAGTTAGTCAAGATCCCAATGCCCTAGGATATTTTGGTCTAGCTTACTACGAAAAACAAGCGGCGAACTTAAAAGCTTTAGCAATAGACAATGGTAAAGGGGCTGTTTTGCCCTCCCGGGAAACGGTGCTACAATCCACCTATCAACCCTTAGCCCGTCCTTTATTTATCTACGTTAACGCCCAAAAAGCTCAGTCTAATAAAGATTTACAGCGTTTTGTCGAGTATTATCTCAGTCAAGCTCAAAATATCGTTCAAGAGGTCGGTTATATTCCCCTGAGCGGTGAGCATTATCATTTAGCCAAGGTCACTTTCTTTAACGGGGAAGCGGGAACAGTTTTCGGAGGACACTCAAAATTCGATGTGACTTTAGCCGAATTACTGCGCCAGAAAGCCAAGTTTTAGACGGTTAAAATGGGGTGAGATTGACTCACCCTATCAACTTTTATTTATGCTGCGGGAATAAAGCTAAAATTATTGGGTTTGCTTCCTTTTTCTTGAGAAGAGGCATTTATCGGCGTTGTATAAAGAATTGATTAGGGTTGATCAAGCTTTTTGCCAGTGATTTGGCTAATATATACCCGTTGGCTAATCTTTGCTCCTGATCTGGGGATTGTCCGAAAAGATGCTCTACAATTCGCTTAACTTCTGTACGGATACCGGTGACTTCGTTGCGGAAAAACTGTTGATCGCTCTCAGCTTGAGTGATAAATTGGTTTAAGCACTCGTTGGTTCGTTCAAAACTCCCTGCTATTGTCCTAACCTCACCGGTTAGTTGTGCTATATCTTCTCGATTCTGTTGCGTGAGGACAACGGTAGCCTGTAATATGCTCTCGATCCGTTCTAATCTTTCATCCGTCATGGGTGACAATCCCTTTAGAGCTTTTTATCTGTCTCTTGCCAATAGTAGTCGTTAAGGGACTATTTTAATTATGGGAGATCAATCACGGAACATGAGGATTATTATGTCTCACGGTCGAGAAACTGTTAGTAACTCAAGGTCAAAATTTTTGCCATAAGAAGAACATACGCGATTGCAAAATTAGCCCTACTCCCATAATAACAGAAAAGGTTTGAGTTTGAGTCTAATTTTATCTAGAAAATTTTGTCATGAAAAATCTTAAACAAACTATTAGATTTACTTGATTATATTTACTTCTTACTGCCAGGGTTCTTGCCGCACCCCCTCCCACTCGTATTAATGATTGTTCTAACACTTTTATCCAAGAAATAACCACCAGATTTGATGACGACCCTGATGCGGAAGCAGTTGTGGTTCTAACCAACGGAGTTGTTCTGTTTTTCTATGTTAAACTTGATGAAGTTCCAGCTTTAAAAACAGCTTTACCCGGCGATAAAGTAAAACTCTGTTTAACTAAAGTGCCAGATGATTGTCCACCGGGTGATGAACGAGGTAAAATTTATAGTGTGTTAAACTATAGAACTCAACAGTATTTTAAAGCGATGAATTCTTGGCATTACTGTGGGGGTGCTTAACATTAGTAAGCTTATTTTTGTAAGCCATATTTAGTCTTAGCGATCTCAAACAAACTAAAGTCGATCAAGAAGCAATAAAAGAAGGTAGAGAAGAAGGTCAACAACGGGGAAAATTACCAGCAAAATTTAGATTATATTACCCTCGCTACTGCCTTAGACTTAGACAGGGAAAGGGGGCGAGAAGTTCCCGAAAACTGCCGTCAAAATCTATCCGTAATCGGGCAATTTTATGAAACTAATTCTCTCCGTCCTGATGACTCTTTTTATCTTTGGTTTTGCTATTCGTTTATTGGCTCTGATTGGTTTCGCTGTCATACTTTTAACTATTAGCGCCAAACGTTTTCGCAATCAGTTAAGTTAATCGTTTTTCAATCATTCCCTGGGGAAAAAATTAATCTATCCCGGGGTCGTGAATAACGATTAATTATTAATCCTTTAACCAAAACGACCGCTAACATAATCTCTAGTGGACTCTTGAGCGGGATTTTGAAAGATTACCTCGGTGCGATCATATTCCACTAAATAACCTACTTTACCGCCTTTTGGGGTCGGTTCAGCATTATAAAAAGCCGTTAAATCAGAAACCCGCGAAGCTTGTTGCATATTGTGGGTAACAATAACTATAGTATATTGGGTTTTTAATTCGTGAATTAATTCCTCAATTTTTAGGGTAGAAATCGGATCGAGTGCCGCACAGGGTTCATCCATTAAAACAACTTCCGGTTTAACCGCAATAGCGCGGGCAATACATAACCTTTGTTGTTGTCCCCCCGATAAAGCTAAACCACTTTCTTTGAGTTTATCTTTAACATCATCCCAGAGAACGGCTTTTTTTAAAGATTCCTCTACTAATTGATCCATATCACCGATGTAACCATTTAAGCGCGCCCCAAAAGCGATATTTTCATAGATAGATTTAGGAAAAGGATTCGGTTTCTGAAAAACCATACCAATACGACTGCGTAACCCGATAGGATTAACGGAATTACCATAAATATCTTGACCGCGAAAGGTAACTTTTCCCTCAATTTTGGCACTTTTAACCAGATCATTCATGCGATTAAAACAGCGCAAAACCGTACTTTTCCCGCAGCCAGAGGGACCGATAAAAGCGACCGCTTTTTTCTCAGGAATATCAAGGTTAACATCACGAACCGCGAGATTAGAACCGTAGTAAACATTTAAGTTTTTGGTTCTCAAAACCGCATCGGTAACAACATCTTTACTATACATAATTTTCAAAGGAATAGGTGTTGGGGAAAAGGGAAAAGGGAAAAGGGAGAGGGGGAGAGGGAAGAAAAAAGCTGATAACTGATAACTGATAACTGGATTTAGCCAAAACGTCCACTAACATAATCTTTAGTTGCTTGTTCTTGAGGATCACCGAAGATTTTGTCCGTATGATCAAACTCGACTAAATAACCAATTTTGCCACCTTTATCGGTGGCTTCAGCGTTATAAAAAGCCGTTAAATCTGCTACTCTTGTGGCTTGTTGCATATTGTGAGTAACAATAATAATCGTGTAACGTTCTTTTAATTCGTGCATTAATTCCTCAACTTTTAAAGTTGAAATTGGATCGAGTGCCGAACAGGGTTCATCCATTAATAATACTTCTGGTTGAGCGGCAATAGCGCGAGCAATACATAATCTTTGTTGTTGTCCCCCCGATAGGGAAAAACCGCTTTCTTTCAGTTTATCTTTTACTTCTTCCCAGAGAGCAGCCCGACGCAGGGACTTTTCTACTAATTCATCCAAATCCCCTTTATAACCATTTAATCGCGCTCCGTAAACCACATTATCATAAATGGATTTGGGAAAAGGATTAGGGCGCTGGAACACCATACCAATGTATTTTCTTACTTCCACAGGATCCACGTCTTGAGAGTAAATATCTTGGTTATGATAAAAAACTTTGCCGTCAATACGAAAACCGTGAATTAAATCATTGAGACGATTAAAACACCTGAGAATGGTACTTTTTCCACAGCCAGAGGGTCCGATAAAAGCGGTGACTTTATTTTTGGGAATATCGATCGAAACGTCTCGTACTGCCCGATAATTACCATAGTAAATATCAGCCTTATCGACCTTTAAAACGGTTCCTGTAGAATGGGTGTTAGAGTTAGTTAGCATAAATTATTTATTTCACTTGAATTTGGCTAATTGAGGAATTGGAAAGATAGGTGGATTTTTACTGAAATATCCCTTTTTCCTTTTCACTTTTTCCTTGACTTAAGTAGGGAGGCACAATTATTTGTAGGATGGGTTAGCGGTAGCGTAAACTATGCGGGCGTTGGGTTTCATGCTTCAACCCAACCTACGTTCATCTTATATTTAATTCCACCCACCCACTTAATAGGTTTTCTGGCGCGTAGCTAAACGGGATAAAATGTTAGTTACCAACACCAAAAGCACCAGAATTAAAGCACCTGCCCAAGCTAATTGCTGTTGGGGGGCAAAAGGGGCAGTAGCAAAGTTGAAAACTAAGACCGAAAGGGTGGCAATCGGTTCAAAGACACCCCGGGGCCAAAAGTTAGAGAATAATGCCGTAAAAATTAAGGAGGCGGTTTCCCCAGCAGCCCTAGCAATTGCTAAAGTCACACCGGTTAAAATAGCGGGAACTGCGGCAGGAAGGACGATTTTTAGGACGGTTTGGTAGTTATAGGCCCCTAAACCCATGGCCGCCCAGCGGATGTCTTGGGGAACGATTTTTAAAGCCTCATCGGTGGTTCTAATAATAGTGGGTAACATTAACACCGCTAAACCGATCGAACCGGCAAGGGCAGAAAAGCCTAAAAGGGCTGTTCCTTCGCCAAATAACGGAGCAACTAGCAAACCGTAGGCGAAAACCCCGACAATAATCGAAGGGACACCCGCTAAAACGTTGGTAGCAAAGCGCACACCCTGGGCAAGTTTATTATCACCGCTAAATTCCGAGAGATAAACCGCCGCTAAAACGCCAATGGGAACTGCGATCGCTGTGGCCAGGGCGACGACGATAATTGTCCCTAAAATGGCGTTAGCGATGCCTCCTCCTCCTAACCCCGGCGGTGGCGGTAATTTGGTAAAGAGATTGGCGTTTAAACGGCCCACCCCTTGCACAAAAACGAAGCCTAGGACGGCAAAAAGGGGAATCACGGTGACGGCTAAACATAAACCCGATAGGACGGTCATAATTGTCCCCAATAGCGATCGAGGACTACTCGGTTTCTTTTTGAGATTATTGCCTAAATTCGCACTATCCATATCAGTTATCAGTTATCAGTTATCAGTAATCAGTGAACAGTAAGTAGGTAGGTGTTAAAAGTTGTCAGACACCCCCCTTATCAAGGGGGGATTAAGGGTAGGGTTGATTCATGAATCAACCCTACTATGAATCAAGCCTAGGATTAAGGGGGGATTAAGGGAGGATCGAAGCTAAAATCCATTTTTAATTTAATTATAACCAGCTACTTAAACAGTAATCAGTTATCAGTAATCAGTGAACAGTAATCAGTTATCAGTGATTAGTAAACAGTGAAAAGTGAAAAGACAGCAGTAAACTGCCATTTGATGATGAACACTTAATACAAACTGCTCACTTAATACTCAAAACTTAAAACTCAAAACTGATAACTGATAACTGACGACCGACGGCTTAATACTTAGCTTTGACGCGATTAACGATTAATTCTGCGAAGATATTGACTACTAGGGTCAAAACCAAGAGAACAAAACCCGCATACATTAAAGCTGATACTTGCATTCCCGATGCTTCGGCGAATTGGTTAGCCAATAAGGAAGCGATCGTGTTAGCGGGGGCGAGAATAGAGGCACTAATGCGGTTAGAATTGCCGATAATCATCGTTACTGCCATTGTTTCCCCTAAAGCGCGCCCTAAAGCTAACATAATCCCCCCGACAATCCCGGAAAAAGCGGCGGGAATTAATACCCGAAAAATCGTTTCCCAACGGGTGGCCCCCAAGCCTAGGGAAGCTTGCCTTAGATCCGGCGGTAAAGCGGCCAAAGAGTCACGAGAGATAGCGATAATAATCGGCAGGATCATAATTGCTAAAATAACCCCCGCCGGTAACATTCCAGGACCCCCTAAAGGAGTACTAAACAGAGGAATCCAACTAAAATTACCATTTAACCAGTTACCAAGGGGTCTGAGGATAGGAATCAATACAAAGATACCCCATAATCCGTAAACAACACTGGGAATAGCGGCCAAAAGTTGTACGAGAAAAACCAAAATTGTCCGCGCATTTAAGGGAATAAAATCTTCGCTTAAAAAAATGGCTGAACCGATACCGAGGGGAACAGCAATCAGGAGGGCAATCAGAGAACTAACGAGAGTTCCGTAGATAACGGGCAGAACTCCGAATTCTTCGCGACCGCGCACGGGATTCCAAGCACTACTGGTCAAAAATCCCAGACCAAAGGTTTGAATCGCCGGTAAAGCCCGAATAAAAATCACTAGGGCAATTAGGAGCAAAATTACCCCAATAGCGATGGCAAAGGCGGTAGTTAATCCAACAAAGCCTTTATCGAGGATTTTTTCCGATTCTGGACGTTCTTTAAAATTTGAGTCGGGTGAAACTGTGGGCGCACTCATGATTAGGGTTTAAATCCAGCTAGTTTGCGGTAGCTAAGGTCGAAATTGGCCTTTCTCCACTTATTATTGTAACTTTGAATACATTTTTTCGGCTACTAATCCACCTTGATTGTGTAATCGGGATAGATGACATCGGCGGCGGCGGCTACTCGTTCGCGGACATTTTTCGGTAGGGGAATATAACCAAGGGCGGCGGACTGTTCCTGTCCCTGATTGAGTCCAAATTCAATCATCGCCTCCATTGCTAAAGCTTTTTGGGGATCGTTGTATTTTTTGTAAACCAACATCCAGGTATAGGTGACAATGGGATAGGAATTTTCCCCCGGGGGATCAACGATAAAAGCCCGCAGATTTTCGGGTAATTCCACCGTGGCTAAGGTGGCAGCGGCGTTGGTTTCATCGGGATTGACAAATTTACCCGCCTGATTTTGCAGGGCGGCCATGGGCAGGTTATTATTTTTAGCGAAACCATACTCGATATAGCCGATCGAGCCTTGATTTTGTTGAATTAGGGCAGTTACTCCCTCATTACCCCTACCACCGAGAAATTTACCTTTTTTGGTCGGCCATTGTACGGCTTTTCCTTCCCCGATGCTTTTTTTCCATTCGGGACTAACGGCGCTTAAAAACTTGGTAAAAACTCCCGTCGTCCCGCTACCGTCTGCCCGGTGAACTACGGTAATTTCTTCATTGGGTAGTTTTAAATCGGGGTTATCGGCGGCGATTTTGGCATCGTTCCAACGGGTAATCGTGCCTAAAAAGATGCCTACATAGGCTTCTCTGCTTAGTTTCAGCCCTTCTACTCCGGGCAAATTATAAGCCATAACGATGCTTCCCGCCGTCATCGGTAGCAGTAAAACCCCGCGGCTAACTCTGGCCATATCCTCGTCACTCATGGCCACATCGGAAGCGCCAAAATCGATCGTACCTTGAATAAATTGTTCGACTCCCGCCCCGCTACCGGTAGATTGATAGTTAATTAGCAGTTTAGAAAATATTTGATTAATGGTGACAAACCAGTTTTGATATAGGGGTGCAGGAAAAGAAGCGCCCGCACCATTGAGGGCGACCTCTCCTTGTAGAGGAACCTGGGCGATTCTATTGCTTCCCTCTCCGCTAGTTCCTGCCGTATCGCCGCCCCCACAAGCGGTTAAAGTCGCTGTTAAAGTCGCTAGGGATAAGGCTGTTAGTAAATGGGTTCTGTTTTTGCTGAGCATAGGATTAATTTTGATCCGTAAACTGCCTTAAATCTTACGCTAAAACCTACCACGCCTTGGTAAAGAATAGGTTAAGAAGTGAATAAAAAAATATAATGTATTGTCAAGAAAAATTTTCTCGATAACTAGACAAAAATCTCAACTTCTTTTACTATTTATTTTGACTAAACATTAGTTTTAAGTAGGGAGGCACAATTATTTGTAGTATGGGTTAGCGGTAGCGTAACATAATCGGGCGTTGGGTTTCATGCTTCAACCCAACCTACGTTCTTCTTTTACTATTTATTTTGACTAAATATTAGTTTTAAGTTGCGGGTAAAGCCGCTGACTTTTCCGGTTTAGATTGGGTTTTTCTCTTTCCCTATCATTGTAGGGACGTAAAAACAACAAAGAAAAGATTAAGGTTTTTAGTCATCATCCCTCAGCTTTTTTCTCCCCACTACCCCACTACCCCACTACCCCACTACCCCACTACCCCACTGATAAGCTAAACGGCGCTTAACCTGCATGATCCAATAGCTATAACCCTTTTGGAGTCTATATCGGTGATCCGAAGTAAAAGCCGTTTAGCTTAACTGAAAAGTCTCCCCAATACCCTTTTTTACTTTCTCCTTTTTACACCTATGCTAGAAATTTTTACTCAGCTATCTCGTCCCACCAAAGTAGTGGCAATTGTCCTGGGTACTGCCCTAATTTTACCCGCCTGTGCCAATATTAATCCTCAAGACCTAAAACCAATTAAAATCGATGGTTCGAGTACCGTAGCACCAATTACCGATAAAGTTCTCGAAGATTTTAAAGCTAATACCCCTAACAAAGCTTTGGCTGATGTTAAAATTGATGCTAATATTTCAGGAACTGGCGGTGGGTTTAGAAAATTTTGTGCAGGAGAAACGGATATTAATAATGCTTCTCGACCAATTTCTGTGGAAGAATTAAAAGAATGTGATGCTAATAAGGTAAGATTTATTGAACTACCGATCGCATTTGATGCTTTAACCGTGGTAGTCAATCCCCAAAATAACTGGGTTGATGATATTTCGACCACAGAATTGAGAACTATTTGGGAACCAGCGGCCGAGAATAAAATCAAACGTTGGAATCAAATTAATCCCGCTTGGCCCGACCGACCGATTACCCTTCACGGGCCCGGTAAAGACTCAGGAACCTACGATTTTTTTAGTGAGGTAATTAACGGCAAAGATGCCAGCCGTGGGGACTTTAATTTTAGTGAAGATGACCAAGCTTTAGTTAATGCCGTCAGTCAAGATGCCAACGCTTTGGGATATTTTGGCCACGCTTATTATGAACAAAATCGGGATAAATTAAAAGCTTTGAAAGTTAACGGTATTGAACCAACTCGCGGCAATGTAGAGGATAGTAAATATCAGCCTTTATCTCGTCCTTTGTTTATTTATGTTAATGCCCAAAAAGCCCAAGAGAATCCCGCTTTAGAGAAATTTGTCGAACATTATCTTGATCGAGTTCCCAATTTATTAGATACTATTGGTTATATTCCCCTACCGAATGAGGCCTATCATTTGGCACGGGTACAGTTGCAAAAATTTGAGGTAGGAACAGTTTTTGATGGCAGACCCCAACCCAATTTAACCATCGGGGAATTACTTCGTAAACAAGCCCAATTTGAAGCTAAATAGGGTTTGCGGCAAAAAGTAGGGGCGAAGCATTCGGATAGAAAATCTACGGTTTCACCGATAGGTTATTGCCCGAATGCTTCGCCCTTACAGGACTCTCAAAATCTTGCACCTGTGGGGGCGAAACAGTACCCTAAAACTCTTACCTCGTCTATATTTCACATTTATTCAGCAAACCCTAAGTAACGATTCCCATCTGGTAGGAAAATATAGCGTTTCCTGTTCGCAAGAGGTACATTGTCGATGGTGAAAAGCTTAATCAGCAAAGGTTTAACTGTGCCACACAGGTGTGAGAAACGCTATACATAAGGATTTTCCTGCTCCTATCTGCCCCCTACTATAGCAAGAGGTTTGCCAATTTCACCCAACAGAGATACAGAAAAAAAAGAGGGGATAAACCCCCCAGCGTATCGAGAAACTTGTTAATTAACCTTTCGGTGTCGCCCCAAATTGTTCGATGAGGATAGAGGTTAACACCGATTTTAAGTCTTCACAGGGAATCCCTTTTTGTACACAACTTCCCAGGTGGGCATCTTTACCCACTTTACCCCCCATGTAGAGGTCAACTCCTTCCACGGTTTTGCCGTCTTTGCGCGCTTTTGTCCCCATCAAACCGATATCGGCCACTTGGGGTTGTCCGCAGGAGTTAGGGCAACCGGTCCAATGGATCCGCACACCCCGGGGGATATTTAATTCAGCATCTAACTGACTAATCAAGTCCACAGCCTTATTTTTGGTTTCAATCAGGGCAAAATTGCAGAATTGCGCCCCCGTGCAAGAAACGAGCGCTCGTTGTAAAGGAGTGGGATTGGGGGTAAACTTAGCCAGTAAAGGCTCGGTTAAAAGAGTCGGCATATTTTCAGCCGCTATATTGGGAATAATCACGTTTTGTTCCACGGTTAAACGCAATTCTCCGCTGCCATACACTTCGGCAATCCGGGCTAAATCGAACATATCATCGGCAAATAGACGACCAACGGGAACACAAAGACCGATATAGCTCAATCCCTCCTGTTTTTGGGGAAAAACTCCTAAATGATCTCGTTTTTCCCAGTCAATAGCGTCTTTTTCGGCTGCCGTTGCCAAGGGATAACCTAACTGATTAGCCACCCGCGTGCGGAATTCCTCAATTCCCCACTCATCAATTAACCACATTAAACGGGATTTTTGACGATTGGCGCGCAATCCGTTATCGCGGTAAACTTCCAAAATTCCTCGGCATAAATCCACCACTTCCTGATTCGGTCTCACCCAAACATTGATGGGAATTGCCGCTTCACAGCGTTTAGCCGAGAAAAAACCGCCCACCACGACATTAAAGCCTAATTCTCCCTCTTTATAGCCAGGAACAAAGGCAATATCGTTAATTTCCGCATGAACGGAATTATCCCGTCCCCCCTCGATGGCAATATTAAATTTGCGGGGCAGATTGCTAAATTGATAATTACCTTGACCGTAGTTGGTAATCATATCTTGGACTTTTTGGACTAATTCCCTAGTGTCAATTAATTCATCTGCGTCTAGTCCCGCCATGGGTGAACCGGTAATATTTCTGACATTATCCATGCCCGATTGTACCGAAGTCATGCCCACGGATTTTAGTCGTTGGAAAATATCAGGAATATCTTCGATACGAATACCGCGTAATTGTAGGTTTTGACGAGTAGTAATATCGGCATTGCCATCATCACCGTAACGCTGCACGATTTCCCCTAAAACTCGCATTTGCTCACCCCTGAGAATGCCGTTAGGAATCCGCAAACGCATCATGAATTTGCCCGGGGTGACGGGACGATAAAAAACCCCTACCCATTTTAAGCGATGTTCTAAATCGGTTTTATCCATCGCTTCCCAACCGATTTGGGCAAAATGCTCCAGTTCATCTTTAATGGCTAATCCGTCTTTTTCGGCTTTAAATTTCTCGAATTTATTGAGAGTTGTTCCATCTTTTTCAGGTGCTTGTACCACGAATCTATCTCCTTACTGGTCTGTGGGTGCAATTGTTCTAGTTGGTGCGGGTTAGAAATGAAGAAATCGGGATTTAACAATAAGTATTCTTTAAAATACCGTCGTCATTAGCAAAAATTTAGTAATTTACCTAGTCTCTATTTGTTATTTAATTCGTTTTAAGTTGGATAATTTTGTATTGTTTGTAACAGAAATCTGCTCACCATCGTGTTTAGGCATTTATATCATGCAGTAAGTGCATTAAGGTGGGGTGTGGGGTGTGGGGTGTGGG
>NZ_JAPZSZ010000344.1:0-5057 GCF_027532095.1 Microcystis sp. LE19-195.1E | reverse complement strand
AAGGCAAAAGGCATTAGGCAAAAGGGAAATGGCAGCATTGTTCTGCCAACACCCTACTCACCACACCCCACACCCCACACCCCACACCACACACCCTACACCCTCCACCCCACACCCCACACCCAACACCCCCCACCCCACACCCCACACCCCACCCCCCACACCCTACACCCTCCACCCCCCCCCCCACCCCCCACACCCCACACCCCACACCCCACACCCCACACCCAACCCCCAAGACCTGATTGCTATATCATAAGAAAGACAGGGGAAATCTTAAAAAAATCGAGAAAGTTTTCCCCCTCGATTACTTTTTCCCATAAAAAAACTGCACTAGAGGTAACTGTTAATGGTCGTCAGTCGTGATAAGGCTCCCACGGCACAGGAAACGTTTATGCAAATGGCACAAGCGGCCGGTTTACGCGGTCGCTTGTTGGTTACATTGGGTTTACTGATTCTGCTCCGTTTTGGGATGTTTGTACCGATACCCGGTTTGGATCGGGCAAGATTAGCAGAAATTATTCAAGGTAACGCCGCTTTGGGAATCCTTGACCTGTTTACCGGGGGAGGATTATCGACGTTAGGGATTTTTGCCCTCGGCATTCTTCCCTATATCAACGCCTCAATTATCGTGCAACTGCTCACCGCTGCCCTTCCTTCTTTGGAAGATTTACAGAAAAATGAAGGAGAAGCAGGACGGCGAAAAATTGCCCAAATTACCCGTTATATTGCCTTTGGTTGGGCAATTATTCAAAGTATCGGCATTACTCTCGGTTTATTGGTGGCTAACGGCGTTGTGGCCGGAACTTTACCCTCGATCGCTGCTACGGTTCTCGCTTTAGTGGCCGGTTCTATGTTCGTGATGTGGATTTCGGAACTGATTACGGAACGCGGTCTGGGAAATGGAGCATCTTTGTTGATTTTTGTCAACATTGTCGCTGTTTTACCGAAAACCCTCGGTGATACGATTACTTTTGCTCAACAGGGTGGCCGACAAGCGATCGCTCAAGTGGTGATTCTCTTGCTGGTTTTCTTGGTGATGATTATCGGCATTGTTTTTGTTCAGGAAGGAACCCGTCGGATTCCGATTGTTTCTGCCCGTCGTCAGGTCGGTCGTCGTCTCTATCGGGAAAGAACCAGTTATCTACCCCTACGACTCAATCAAGGGGGCGTGATGCCGATTATTTTCGCCTCGGCAGTGTTGGTGTTACCTTTCCAATTGGTGCAAGCTTTACCCACGGATAACCCGGTCGGTCAGGTTTTAGTTCAGTTGGTTAATGCCCTGCGTCCCGATAGTTGGGGTTATGTGGCTTTTTATAGCTTACTAATTCTCGGTTTTAGTTTCTTCTACGCTTCCCTGATCGTTAACCCCAAAGATATGTCCCAAAACCTGAAAAAAATGGGGGCCAGTATTCCGGGGATTCGACCTGGAACCGCTACTACTAATTATCTGGAAGGGGTGCTGAATCGTCTCACCCTTTTGGGCGCTCTCTTTTTAAGTTTGGTGGCTACCGTGCCGACTTTGGTAGAAAGCGCCACCGGTGTCACCACTTTTCGCGGTTTGGGGGCAACTTCCCTGTTAATTCTGGTGGGGGTGGCGATCGATACCGCCAAACAAATTCAAACCTATGTCATGTCTCAACGCTATGAGGACATGATTAAACAGTAGTTAGATAGTCAGCCAGTGACCTTTTAGCGGTTACTGGTTATTTTTTCCCTTAAAACCCTATATTTAATCCATGAGCAAACGGATCGGTGTGATATTTTTGGGACCGCCCGGATCGGGAAAAGGTACCCAAGCGGCAAAATTAGCGGCATCTCTGACGATTCCCCATATTTCTACCGGTGAAATTTTACGTCAAGCAATTACAGAGAAGACAGAACTTGGTCAGCAAGCACAAGCTTATGTGGAAAAGGGCGAATTAGTCCCCGATGAATTGTTATTAGGTTTAATTCAGGAACGTTTAAAACAGCCTGACAGTGCTAAGGGTTGGATTCTTGATGGTTTTCCCCGCACGGTGGCACAGGCGAGCTTTTTAGACGCATTACTGGAAGAATTGGCCGATAGTTACACATTTGTGGTTAATTTGGCTGTACCAGATACGGTCTTAATTGAGCGTCTCATGCAACGCGGTCGTCAAGATGATACTAAAGAAACGATCTCCCGTCGCCTACAGGTTTATATCGACCAAACTGCCCCCGTTTTAGATTATTACGGTCAAAAAGGCACTCTTAACCATATCGACGGTAATCAACCGATGGACGCGGTTACTGCCGCTTTAACAGCAGTTGTCACTCCTGTTTAAAGTTTCCCTCAGAATCAATTCAGTCATCAGTAATCAGTAATCAGTAATCAGTAATCAGTCAGTAAAAATTACAACTTTTTATAAGTTTTTTATATCAAACAGCCGTTAATAGTTGAGCATATTAAAATTTACATTTCGCAATATTTACCTTTTCTTAGGAATTTATTGAAAATAATTCTCATTTGTTTACGAGGTTGCAATACTTCCAGCGATTATGGTATAATTTCGCAGTATGAAATGATGGGATGTTCTGTGCTTTTTGGGGTTTTTAGCTGTCTGGTGAGCCTGAAAACCCTTGCTAAATCTACACTGACCTATTCAGGAACAGCAACAACTGGCGGTTAAAGAGCCTTTTTTAAGCCAACCCGTTGATCAATTAATTGTGTAGTTTTGTTGCAAAGAGAAATTTTTTTTGACAAAAAGAACAGAATATGCTGCGAGTCCATCTATTTTAAGTCTGATCGCAGTTATCTTAATGGTGAGGTACAAAGTTTTCACACCCTAGACTCTACACCCTACACCAGGCTCTCCCATACCTTTTAAAGAGGATTTAGTATTAGATCTGCGGACAGTGGATGAGAGATTCTTGGGGACGAACCTAGCTAAACATACCCCCACGCAATCGGTCAACCCGATTACGTTAAAATCAAAAGCAGGATACTGTGTATGACGGAAAAACTCGATGAACTCAGTGATTAAAGCGGTACAAACTGCCTATTATGGGGATGCAGCCTATCGGACACCACCACCGGACTTAGAATCTCTCCTGCTCAAAGAGAGAATTGTCTATCTGGGGTTGCCCTTATTTTCCTCCGATGATGTCAAGCGCAATGTCGGGGTGGACGTGACGGAATTAATTATCGCTCAACTGCTTTACCTGCAATTTGACGATCCCGAAAAACCGATTTTCTTCTATATCAACTCTACCGGCACATCCTGGTACACGGGGGACGCGATCGGCTACGAAACCGAAGCTTTCGCCATCTGTGACACCCTCAACTACATTAAACCTCCCGTTCATACTATCTGTATCGGACAGGCCATGGGAACTGCAGCGATGATTCTTTCCGCAGGAACTAAGGGTTTTCGCGCCTCCTTACCCCACGCTACCATTGTTCTCAACCAAAATCGCACCGGGGCGCAAGGACAAGCCACCGATATCCAGATTCGCGCCAAAGAAGTAATCGCCAACAAACAGACGATGTTGGAAATTTTCTCGAAAAATACGGGTCAAACCACCGAAAAACTGGCGAAAGATATGGATCGCACCTTCTATCTCACCCCACAACAGGCGAAAGACTACGGATTAATCGATCGCGTTCTCGAAAGTCGCAAGGAACTACCGAAACCCCTCGCCCAAGTTAGTTAAGATTTATTACAAATTAGCAGGAGTTGTTACCAATTATGCCTATCGGTGTGCCAAAAGTTCCCTACCGTCTGCCTGGTAGCCAATACGAACAGTGGATTAGCATTTACAGCCGTCTTTCGGTGGAACGCATTCTTTTTTTGGGGCAGGAAGTCACCGACGGGTTAGCCAATGCCCTTGTGGCCCAAATGCTTTATCTCGACTCGGAAGACCCCACTAAACCCATCTATCTCTATATCAACTCGCCGGGGGGTTCCGTTACCGCCGGTATGGCCATCTACGACACCATGCAGTACATCAAAGCGGAAGTGGTGACTATTTGTGTGGGATTAGCGGCCTCTATGGGGGCATTTTTACTGGCTTCCGGTAGTCCGGGTAAGCGTCTCGCCCTTCCCCACGCGCGGATTATGATTCACCAACCCATGGGCGGAACCGGGCGCCGGCAAGCGACGGATATCGACATTGAAGCTAAGGAAATCCTGCGTATTCGCCAGCAATTAAACGAAATTATGGCTAATCGCACCGGACAAACCATCGAACGCATCGAAAAAGACACGGACCGCGATTATTTCCTCTCCGCCGAGGAAGCTGTCGCCTACGGTTTAATCGATAAGGTGGTGGAGGGAAGACCGGCTTAAGTCAGTCAGAGGTTAGAACAGGCGAGAAACCTGTTCTAACTGCCATTGGAGAAACTGCCTTAGATGGTAGGTTGGTTGATCGGATAAGAGGGTATCTGTTGGGTATGGAATTTTTAGCAACTTTAGAAACAGGCTTGATCTCTGCCGTGGCAATCATCAAGTTTTGCCTAGAAAGTCTTTCGATCGCTTGTGTGGTGATCGGATTAATTAAAACCCTACAATTAGCTTGGCAGTCTAATCGTCACCGTCGCAGTCTTCGCCCTTTTTCCTTCAATCAAATTCGCATTCGTTTCGGTACTTGGCTATCTTTAGCCCTAGAGTTTCAGTTAGGTGGAGACATCGTGGCTACCACCGTCACACCTACTATAGAAGCCTTGGCACAACTCGCCCTCATCGCTATTATCCGAACTTTCCTCAACTATTTCCTCAGCAAAGAATTGGAAACGGAATTGTCCATGGAAAAAGAGCGATCGCAACTAGCAGCCCAGGACAATCTCAGGGATTTTTAATGCCAAAAAAAGGTGAGTTGACAATCACCTGACCTAACCCCTGATAAGCTGTTGACTATTGAGGGTATGCTAAAAAAGTTTTTCAGCAAGCTCTAGATAGGGCTTGCTGAATAAATCTAAAAACCTTGTTGGGTAAGACTTTTAGACTTTTTGTCAATCAAAAAGTACCAGTTGTGGGAGAGATAGGGGGAAAATTCTGGGACTTTTTCTCTGAAAATTAGGTAATTGACCAGATGAG
>NZ_JAPZSZ010000203.1:0-6435 GCF_027532095.1 Microcystis sp. LE19-195.1E | reverse complement strand
GGAGTGATCAGGGGGAAATTCAGGGACTTTTTCCCTGAAAATTAGGTAATTGACCCCCTCAAAATCGGTAAAACCCCACACCCCACACCCCACACCCTACACCCTGCCCCTAGGAAAAACTTTTTCAGCAGACCCTAATTATGCAAGAGGTTTAAATCTGATCCCTGATAGCTGTCTCGGAGTCTCGGAGTCTCGGAGTCTCGACTAGGAAATTAATTTTGCACGACTACTTAGGTCAAAATCAGGGGATTTCCTGTTTCCAAGTCAAGAAATACAGAAAAGCAGCAATTCGATCGAGAAATCGATCAAAACAGCCTAGACTAGAAAAAGAATCCTCTATCCTGACAGCTATCCTGTGGAGATTACTTTTTTAGGAACCAGTTCTGGGGTTCCCACTCGTTCCCGTAATGTCTCTAGTATCGCCCTTCGTTTGCCGCAACGGGCGGAAATATGGCTGTTTGACTGTGGAGAAGGAACTCAACACCAGTTACTGCGTAGCGACCTGAAAAGTTCCCAAATCCGACGCATTTTTATCACCCATATGCACGGGGATCATATCTTTGGTTTAATGGGATTGTTAGCCAGTATCGGATTAGCCGGTTCTGCTCAGGATATTGATATCTACGGACCCCCCGGACTAGGGGACTATCTGCGCGCTTGTGCTAAGTATTCCTATACTAATTTGGCTAATCGGGTGCGCGTCCATGCCATTTCCCCTGGCATACTCTACGAAGATGAAGAATTTACCGTCTCCTGTCAGCTATTAAAACATCGTATTCCCGCCCACGGTTATCGCATCGCCGAAAAAGACCGTCCAGGACGTTTTGATGTGGAAAAAGCCAACGCTTTGGGTATTCCCCCCGGACCAATTTACGGCAAGCTGAAAAAAGGGGAAACTGTCACCCTCGCCGATGGCAGCAAAATTCGCGGTCAGTCCCTCTGCGGAGAAACGGAAATCGGCCGTAAAATTGCCTATTGTACCGATACTATTTTCTGTGAAGGCTCGATCGAATTGGCACAGAATGCAGATGTGCTAATTCATGAGGCGACTTTTGCTCACCAAGATGCCGGGTTAGCCTTTGAAAGTGTTCACTCCACTTCAACGATGGCAGCCCAGGTGGCCTTGGCAGCCCAGGTAAAATTGTTATTAATGACCCATTTTAGCCCCCGTTATCTACCGGGTAATTCTCTGGATATTTCCAATCTGTTAGAGGAAGCGCGGGCGATTTTTCCTAACACTAAATTAGCCTACGATTTCCTCACCTACGAAGTCCCCCGCAACCGTCAAGAAATGGCCTTAGGAGTTAAATAATTATGCCAGCAGCAGTAGAAGAAAAAAGCATGGTTCCCACGGTTTTAGTGGGTATAGGTGGCACGGGTAACGAAATTTTATCGCGATTGCGTCGCTTAATCGAGGAAAGTTATGGCAGTTTGAGTAATTTTCCGATTGTCAGCTTTTTGGTGGTTGACACGGATAAGGATTATAAAATCAGTAATCCTGAAGCTGCGGGCAGTGCTTTTAAAGATAACGAAAAACACTGGTCCCGGGTGAGTGGAAAACAGGTACAGGAGATGGTATCTGACATGGATAGATATCCCTGGATTAATAGTTGGTTTCCCCCGGAATTAGAGAGAAATATTACTTCCCTAGAAGCGGGAGCGGGACAAATTCGCGCCTGTGGTCGTTTTGCTTTATTTTGTAATTATCATGAGATTCAAAGGAAATTTCTGGACGCGGTGAGACGGGTAAAGGGACAAGAAAACTTTATGCTCGATCGCTATGGAATTAAAGTTAGTAATAGTGCCATTAATGTCTTTACTACGGGGTCTTTAAACGGTGGTACGGGTAGCGGAATGTTAATCGATATAGGCTACTGTATTCGTAATTGGTTACGAGGGGAAAGTAGTCCTTTGAGTACGGCAATTGTTCCCACTCCTGAAGCATTTGCGGGGATTAGTGTCGGCGATCGAGTTTTGGCTAATGGTTACGCTGCCCTGATGGAATTAAATTACTTTTCTGACTACAGAACCGAATATCATCAACAGTTTAGCAGCGGTTTAGTCGATGAAGTGGTTAGTAAATTACCACCCTTTGATTTTACCTATTTAGTGGGGACAAAAAACGGCGAAGGTGATTTTAAACTCGGTCAAATTCGGGAAATGATCGCCCAAAATATTTTCCTAGATATGACTTCTGATTTTGCCCCTCATAAGCGTTCCATTAGAGATAATATTAAGGGTTCTTGGGCACAAGCTGACCCAGGGGGGCGCGGTTATCCTAAGCAATTTATGAGTTTTGGGCTATCAACTATTGAAATTCCTATTGCCCAAATTCGTGCTTCTTTATCGGAACGTTTAGCCAAAGATTTAATTAATTGGTGGCTGAATGATTCCGTGATTTTACCCGCTCAAATGTTGGAGTTAGTAAGAGGTGATATACTCAAAAGAATGCGCTTGAGCGAAGGGGAATTAATTATGGATTTATGTGCCGACAAGGATCGCTCTTTAATTGCCATAATCTCCCAATGGACTAACGAAACTCGTCAGGAAATCAATCAAGATAATTGGCTCTCTTGTACCAAACAGGGTGTTAATATTTTAGGCAATGAACAGGGAAAAATTCTGCAATTTATTAATGATTATTTAACGCCAAGAGTCGAGGAATTTAAACGCAATCATTTACTAGAATTGAGTCCCGATGAACGGCTGCACGGCGATTACCTGAAAAAGATTTATAATAACCGGGATGAAATTATTCAACGGGGGAAAAAGTCTCTAGAAATGGAGTTTTATAATATCCTTGAGGATCGGAACCGTGGAGTAAAATTTGCCGAGAGTTTTATTGTTTCAGTACGACAAATCTTCACCGACATAGCGGAAAAATTCCGTCGCGATCAAGAACAGGTTTGGAGTCAAAACGAAAGTAAACGTCAACGAGAATATGATACAGCTTTAGCAGAAATTAATGATCTGAAAGATAAAATTCATATCTCGAAAAAAGATAAGATGGAACAATATTGTGAACAAGCTTTAACGGGATTGGAAGGCTGTTTAATGGCCAATATTCAACGAAAAACCAGAGGTGCAGGAGTAGAGGTTATTAATCGTTTACTGGAACATCTAAATCAATTAGAAAGCCGTTTTAATCGCTTTCGTCAGAAATTAATTCAAAGTCGCGATCTATTTAATCTCCAAGCTAATCAACAGATCGATAGTGCCGATGCTTTGTTAATTAATGGGATTAAATTATTTGACAGACAAGAATTAAATAGTCTTTATCAAGACTTTATCGAACAATTTGCTTCGGGGATTGCCGGTAACAAAAATGCCTACAATACAGGTATGGATAACCTTTGTTTACCCCTCTCAGAAGAGATTTTAAAGCAATCTAGCCCTCTCTGGAAAGAAACGCGCCGCGCTGATGAAAATATGCGTTTATTTGACATCACCGAGATTGCCGATATTCGTCAAGGAGATTTTCAACAAGTTATCATAAACCAAGCTAATCAACTACTACAAAATGCCCCCGCTAGTAGTCGAATTCAGAGGGAATTAGCCGCTTGCGATCGCTTGTTAAAAATCTATAACAACGATGCCGATATTATCAATAATCTTCGCATTGCCTACCAAAAATCGCGACCCCTAATTATGCTTAACCCTGCGGTTTTGCGGGGAAAAGATGCGGGTTTTACGCCCCAATTAAATCAAAATGTTGCCCTGATTGGGGGAAGAAATACCAATAACCCGGCAGCCCAAAAAATTATTCCGAAACTGCGGGAATTTATTGCAAACGAAGACGATATTAAACCCTTGGCAGAAGTGGAAAAACATCGTCTTGTCTTCGTGCAGGAAATTGGCGGTTTTTCCCTACGCTGTCTCGAGGGAATGAGAGAGTTGCGGCAATCCTATCAAGACTGGAAAGGAGAATTTATTCTCGCTAAACGCGCCCAACAAATGGGGGAAAATCGCGATTTACCCATCCCCGTGCATATCCAAAAGGAACCTCCTTTCTGGGATGTTTTTCCCGAAGATCCGAGTATTTATCAATTGGTGGTGACGGCCCGGGCTTTAAAAGTGCTTTTTCCAGAAGTCAATCGAGTCACTAATGAGAAAACAATTCGCTATGAAATTAAAACCGCAACGGGATTAAAAAAAGTCGATATCGCCACCAGTTGGGAAGATGCGGTACAGGTGTTAGAAGTAAAAGCTTGTCGCGAAGATAAGGAAAAAATTCAAAGTCAGGTGACAGCTAAGTTACAGGATTCGGCCACTCCGGAGAAAAAACAAGCCTTGTATCGGACTTTTATCAAATATTTACAACAACGTTCCGAGGAGTTGACAGGAGGAAAAGATAGTACAGAATATAAACGGGAGGATGCAATTATTTTGCAGTTAATCGATAACTATAAGTTGGATAGCGGTGGAGAAATACCTCTTTCTTCGGTGACGGAAGTGGCTAACCCAGCTTTAATTATCTGCGGTATTTGTGGACACAAAAATCCCCCCTCGTCTAATTTTTGTTCTAAGTGTGGGGCAAAATTAGTTAAGTAGAAATTGGGCAATTTCTTGTTTTTAGTCCTCGGATAACAGAAAAAGTGGGGGTGTTAGCTGGACTAACATCCCCCAAAATGAAAATTTTCGGGAAAAATTGCCTAATAGCGAAAAAACTGGATTATAATAAGGTCTTTACTCAAGATTTTTGCTAACCGCTAACTGCCATAAAACCCAATCAAGATCCCTGTTTATCGAGAGAAAAACCAATGGTAGCCACTTTAAAAGGACGAGATGTTTTAAGAATAACCGACATGAGTAGCGAAGAAATCAGCGCCCTACTCAATCTATCGGCACAGCTTAAAGCTGGCACTCTTAACCCTAGCTGCAAAAAAGTCTTGGGATTGCTATTTTATAAAGCTTCCACCCGGACGCGGGTTTCCTTTACCGTCGCCATGTACCAGTTAGGGGGACAGGTGATCGATCTTAATCCCAGTGTAACCCAAGTGGGGCGCGGGGAACCCTTAGCAGATACAGCCCGGGTACTCGATCGCTATCTCGATATTCTCGCGGTTCGCACCTTTAAACAAGAGGATTTAGAAGCTTTTGCCAATTACTCGCGCATTCCGATTATCAACGCTTTAACGGATTTAGAACATCCCTGCCAGATATTAGCCGATTTACAGACTATCCAAGAGACTTTTCAGACTTTACGGGGAATTAACCTCACCTATGTGGGGGATGGTAATAATGTCGCTAATTCTCTCCTCTTGGGTGGTGCTTTGATGGGGTTAAATGTGCGAGTTGCCTCCCCCGCAAACTATCAACCCGATGGGGAAATTGTCGCCAGCGCCCAGGCTATTGGCGAGAAAACCGGTAGTAAAATCTTAATTACCGACGATCCCGTTACGGCCGTAAAAGAATCTCAGGTGGTCTATACTGATGTCTGGGCGAGTATGGGACAGGAAAGCCTCGCTTATGCCCGAATTCCCGTTTTTCAGCCCTACCAAGTCAATGAACAGCTAATGAGTCACGCTGACAAAGACGCGATTATTCTCCATTGTTTACCTGCTCACCGCGGCGAAGAAATTACCGACGGGGCGATCGAGGGTGTACAATCAAAAGTCTGGGAGCAAGCGGAAAATCGGATGCACGCCCAAAAAGCTTTAATGGTGAGTTTATTGGGATTAATCTAGCTGCAGATGCTCAGTTACTAAAATAATCATTAAACTACATAATCAATCATCCTAAGACCTGTCCGACACCGGAAGTTAACGCTAGGATTGATGGTAAGAGCAATAATCAGGGCAGCCTCCACACAAACTATATGTCAGACACCTCCGCAGTTAAAAAATATCTCGCCCATTGGTTTCAATTGGGAAAAAAAGTTATTTGTCCCAAAAACCAAGCTATGCTATTTCCGCTGCCAATTTTCAATGCTGATCGCTATTCGTCGGAGTTTGAAGATTGTTGGCAAAAAATTCTTGATCCTCAAAGTGGCGATTGTTACCTAGAAGGTACTCAACAAACCATCCAAGACTTACTTTCCCCTCAATGGGAATTTCATCCCTGCGCTCGTTGTACTATACCTGTACCAATTGAAGTGGTGGGACAATCGGGTTTATCCTGTCCCTGCCATGATTTGAGTAATTGGCCCAATTTAGAATTACCCCTACCCCATTTACCCGTCAATAGTCAAGAAAATCTTGATCGCATCCGGCAAAGATTGCTAAAAAATTCTCACCCACATTAACCGGACAAAAAGAGACGTTAGGGGTAACGTCTCGACAAAAGGGTTGAGATTTAGGGTCTGCTGAATAAATCTAAAAACCTTGTTGGATAAGACTTTTAGACTTTTTTTTCCTCAAAAAGTGCCAGCCGTTGCGGGGATCGGGGGGAAAATTCAGGTACTTTTTCCCTGAAAATTAGGTAATTGACTACCTC
>NZ_JAPZSZ010000231.1:0-34767 GCF_027532095.1 Microcystis sp. LE19-195.1E | reverse complement strand
AACTCGACCGACCCAACTGCAACAAAAAGCGTTAGATTTATTGGGAGTTTCCCTAATTTGTACCCAGTAACGGGGGGCTGGAAATTCTCTTAATCCCTTCTACAGCACCGGTTATGGCCTTTTGTCAACGGGGAAGTCCAGCAATAATCAAATCGGCTTGATTTTGAGCTTCAGCAAAGCTATAATTATTATTTGTTTGGTTTGTAACTGTCTGATGACGCATATCGAATACTGACATAGTTTTGCTCCTTTGATATGATTTTCCGTTGTTGGTAAAAGTTAGCTATCTTCAAATGGAAATGAAGATATTAAAAACAACAATCCTATAGGCATTGTAATCCAACCTAGTAAAATCAAATTAGGCAATGTTACAAAAATTAAATATCCCACACCAATCCCAAAAGCAAAACTGCTAACAGTAAAAATAATAGAAATAAATAAATTTCTACCGTTCCGTCTTATCTTTCTAATTACTAAAGCTAAAGATAAAATAGGAAGCCAGAAAATATCTCCTAGTAGAGAGCCAGCCGATGAAAATGAAATAGAACCCGTACCACCAATATGTTCATGCTCGCCTCCAAAAAGTATACAAATTCTATAAATAATATATATTATATAAGTAGTAAATATTAAGCCAATAAAAGGAATTCTAAGTTTTTTTCTAAGTTTTGTTATATCTTTGTCAGAAAAACGAGAAAAAAGTGGAGATATTAATATAGAAAATATGAGCCATACTACAATAATTAATTTTAAAAATAAAAGAATATTTGAATTGACAAAAGGAACTATAAGAGGTATGTAGCAAGCAAAAGAAAATCCCATTAAAAATAAACCTAATAAGTTTGCCTTTTTAAAGAAATTGACTAAAAAACCAAGCCATATCGTACTAATATTTTCAATAAAAATGGTTTCATTAAAATTAGTATCAGCATTAATATTCCAATTTTTCTTATTTGTTCCTATTAATTTAGCACTAGAAAAGTCCGTACCGTTGGCGTTGGCATTAGCAAAGTTAGAATTTCGCAAAGTCGCTTTGTAGAATGTGGCATTGTTGAGGTCAGAACTAGAGAAATCGCAATTGATCAGCGTGGCTTCGATAAACTGAGTACGGGATAGGTTTGCTTTGTTCAAAAATGTTCCAGTTTTTAGTTCAAAGTCTCCAATTAACATCCATAACAAAAATAAACAAAATGGCGCAAGAATTAAGTGTAAACCAAGAATAAATCCAGAGCAAAAGGACATCAACAAGGTGTCATTAACAAACTCTTTGTTTAAGCTTTCAGAAAGTGAACGTAAAAATGTTATCAAAGAATGACTTACAAATAGACCTATAAGCAAACCTAAAATCATAATAGGTATACTTAAAATATATCCTCCAAAATCATAAGAAAATGTCAATACTTTCGACCCCAAAAATCCCTGAACGACACCTATCAAGACGGCCACAATGAAAGTTATTTCTTGAGTGCGGCTTCGTCCTGCCTTTGTACCTGAAAAATCTGCTCCTTCAAGATTGGCATTGGTGAAATCACAACCGCGAATATCGGCATTGCGAAAGTTTGCTCCTGCTAGGTTTTGATTATCTTTAAATGAGCGATTCCTTAGATCCTGATTGGAAAAGTCAAGGGGGTTGACATTAGATACAGTATCGGTTTCTCCATCCTGCACATTGATGGGATGTTGATTAGAGGAGTCAAGCAATGTAGTAATAAGCTCTTGACTCAAAATGGCATCATTGAAATTGGTATCCGCATCAATACTCCAATTTTGAATATTGATATTTTTGAACTTTGCTCTCGAAAAATCTGTTCCGTGAGCTTTAGCATTAGCGAGGTTAACATTTTGTAGTTTTGCGCGGTGGAATGTAGCATTGGTGAGGTCAGAATTAGAAAAGTCACAATTACTTAGTATGGATTGACTAAACTGAGCATCTAACAAGTTTGTTTTACTAAAGGATGTCCCCAATATCTTCTGAAGTTCTTTAAATCCCATCCACAATACTGCAAAAAAGAAACATGATACTAAACCCAGAAGTAAAGTGATAACTGCAAGAAGATTTCCAACAATAAGATTGCCTTTTGTAAATTCATTAAACGTAGTTATAGCAACAAAATTAAATCCGTCTATAGCCACAAACATAACCGCAGAAAAAAGTATTGCTGTGGAAGTCTCTGGAACTGTTGTAGATATAAACAAAAACGTAAAAGCTATCCCTAACGACAATCCCAACAAACCCACAACCGCCACTGCCAAATGAATTATCGATGCACTAGAACACTCAAAGGCAATTTTTGCTGCAAACGCTCCCTGAATCATAACTACTAAAGCAACTGCAATTAAAATAATTTTTTGACGGTGGCTTCGTCCTGATTTTACACCCGAAAAATCTGCTCCTTCAAGATTGGCATTGGTGAAATCACAACCTCTTATATCGGCATTGCGAAAGTTTGCTCCTGCTAGGTTTTGATTATCTTTAAATGAGCGATTCCTTAGATCCTGATTGGAGAAGTCAAGGGGGTTGACATTAGATACAGTATCGGTTTCTCCATCCTGCACATTGATAGGATGTTGATTAGAGGAGTCAAGCAATGTAGTAATAAGCTCTCGACTCAAAATGGCATCATTGAAATTGGTATCCGCATCAATACTCCAATTTTGAATATTGATATTTTTGAACTTTGCTCTCGAAAAATCCGTTCCGTGAGCTTTAGCATTAGCGAGGTTAACATTTTGTAGTTTTGCGCGGTGGAATGTAGCATTTGTGAGGTCAGAATTAGAAAAGTCACAATTACTTAGTATGGATTGACTAAACTGAGCATCTAACAAGTTTGTTTTACTAAAGGATGTCCCCAATATCTTCTGAAATTCTAAAATTATTCCATAGAAGATGAAATATAACACCAACGCAAGAAATAAGGCTATAACAGCAATAAAAATTCCCCAAAGAAAGCTTCCTTTTGTAAATTCATTAAACGTAGCTATTGACGCAAATGCGAACCCATCCATAGCCACATACATAACCGGAGAAAAAAGTAATACCGATAGCACATTATCAAATATTGGTGCTAACGAGAATATGAACAAAAATGTAAAAGTGATTCCCAATGAAAATATAAGAGAACCCACAACTGCACCAGCAAACTCAATTAAAGAAGCATTTACAAACTTAAACGCTACCGCACTAGCAAACACTCCCTGAATCAGAATCCCAAAGACAACTGCCATTAAAATAATTTCTTGAGTGCGGCTTCGTCCCGCCTTCACACCTGAAAAATTGGCTCCTTCAAGGTTGGCATTGGTGAAATCACAACCGCGAATATCGGCATTGCGAAAGTTTGCTCCTACTAAGTTTTGATCATCTTTAAATGAGTAATTCCGTAGATCTTGATTGGAGAAATCAAGCCATCCAGTCTTTGCTTTTCTACTCCAAATAACATCATCGAATTTTGTATTATCATTGATTCTACAATTCTGAATGTACGCTCCCTTAAAGATTGCACCTGAAAAATCTGTACCGTCAGCATTGATGTTAGTTAAAACAGAATTTCGTAAGTTTGCTTTGTAAAATTTAGCGTTACTGATATCAGAATTGGAAAAGTCACAACCAGTTAACGTGGATTGAATAAACTGAGCGTAGGAAAGATTTGCCTTGGTGAACGATGTTCCTGTTGCTCGTTGAAATGTACGAACTGCCAATACAATTCCAAACCATGTTAGCCAACTGCAAAATATGGCTAGACTAAAGTAAAAAATTCCTCCAAAAATATTCCCTTTTATAAATTCTCCAAATCCCATCTTTCCTAAAATTATAATTACTCCCACAAACACAGCAACTATGGATTGACCCATTGGCAAATCCTTATGGTGTGTTTTTGTAATCAGGCGAAATAATAAATACAAAAAACACAATAAAACCCCACTCCCAAACGCAACACATCCTGCAAATAAACCGTTAAATGTGGTTACATTCGCAAAAATTTTTTCAAATATAAATGTAGCCAAAACCCCAAAGGCGAAGATAGCGACTGCAATAGAAATAAGTGTTTCTGTAATCACACACGAAATCAGAATAACCTGTTGCCTGAGACTTTTACCTGTCCTTACACCTGAAAAATCGGCTCCTTCGAGGTTGGCATTGGTGAAATCACAACCGCGAATATCGGCATTGCGAAAGTTTGCTCCTGCAAGGTTTTCTCCTGCAAACGAGCGGTTGCTTAGACTTTGATTGGAGAAATTAGTCATAATCGTCGAAATAATGACTGGTATGGTACAAAACAACGCTAGTGTTTATCAACTATTTCACGGCACAGGGATCTTCATAGCAATGTTTGGGGATTTTTGTCAATTGTTTTTGATCTAGAGCGAACTAATCAATTATCTCTTGCCAGATAAGGATTTAGTCGATTTATGCCCCCCTATCGAACCAGACCAAGTAACGAAGATCCTTTTTTCTTTCATTTCTTGACACAACTTCTCTATTTTACCATAGCAGGACTTATTTACGTCTCAAATTGAATTGCTATACATCATAAGGGACTTGCGTAGGAATAATATCCCAGCCAGAAAATCGCTCTCTAGAAGAACCAGACCAGCCAGATGGTACATTATCAAAGCGCAAGTCCCTAACTACTCTAGAAGAGCCAAGTTTTTCAACAATTCCTATTTTTTCATCTAAACTACGGCCTGAATTAACACAAAAGGTTGCACGATTAGTGTATTAAAAAGGTTATCGGGATGGGAATTCCAATCGCTTAATTGCTCCTGTGTCGGTTTTTCCAGTAGTTTTTCCCCGATCCAATTCTGCACTTGAGCAACCTGATCACCAGCGATCGCTTCTGCCACTTCGATTAAATTGAGGGAATCGGAAACTAGGATCAGCGCATCCCTTTGAGCATGGGGGATCAAGTCACTCCACTCCACTTCGGCTAATTCCTCTAATAACTGCTCGTGAATATTACCCATACTGTCAATCCTTGCGAAAAAGCTCGCTCAATAACGAATTAGCTCCTCTTTCTAGCATACAGGCAAAGGGACAGCCGATTTCCCCATTTATAGTAATGTTAAGCTAAAATATAACGAACGTTCGATATTAAACTTATGCCTAAGATAGTAGATGTAGAACAATACCGAAAAGAACTCCTCTTAAAAAGTGCCGAACTCTTTGCCGAGAAAGGCTATGCTGACATGACGACGAGAGAATTAGCGCAAGGATTGGGAGTGTCCACGGGAACGCTGTACCACTACTTTCCCAGTAAAGCGGCACTTTTCGAGCAATTAGTCGAGGAGATGTGCCGGCAGGATGTTTTATTAGCTAAAGCCGAGATTGATCGAGGAAAAACCCTGATAGAAAAGCTAAAAATTCTCGGAAAATTTATGACCAATCGCGAGGATTCCTGCATCAAACAATTATTCTTATGGATTGATTATTCTCAATACCAAGGACGAGAAGAACTCAGTCGTAGTCAACTTTTTGAGTGCGTTGATCGCCGCTATCATCAGGCAGTAATCGAGATTTTAGGTATTAGCGATCCGAGTGTAGCTTGGTTAGTTGTCAGCGTTATTAATGGACTGATATTAGAGCGCCTGTGGTGCAATGAACAGATTGCGATCAATGAACAAATGGAATTATTAGGTAAAATTCTTACTACTTATTTGCAGAAAAACTGTTAACCCCCAACAATCACTTATTAACTCAAAAAATATGAAAGGTAAAACTTTTGTGAAACCAAATCAAAAGTTAATGATCGGGTTAATAGTATTAGGCACAGGATTATTAGGAATAACCACCTTTTATAGTCTTTCCCAATTCGCCAGCAAACCCGAAACCAAAACCCCTGTAATTCCGTCACCCGTACCGCAAAAAATCACCGCTTTAGGCAGAATTGAACCGAGGACAGAAATTATCAGCATATCTGCCCCGATGTTGCTTGATTCCGATCGAGTCAAGCAATTATTAGTCGATGAAGGAGATAGCGTCAAAAAAGGACAAATAATCGCCATTCTCGAAAGTCAGGAAAGATTAGAGGATAACCTGCGACAGGCACAAGAACAGGTGAAAGTAGCCGCATCCAAGGTAGAACAGGTTAAAGCTGGGGCAAAAGTCGGCGAAATCGATGCTAATGCCGCTAACGTGCGAAAAATCGAGGCACAATGGGTAGGGGATCAAGCAAACCAACGGACAACTATCCAAAGATTAACAGCGCAATTAGAAGGGGATATAGCCGCCCAAAAAGCGACAATTGGCAAATTAGAAGCAGAATATCGCAATGCCAAAGCTGAATTTGATCGCTACGAAAAACTCTATCAAGAAGGGGCAATTTCCGCCTCTAGTTTTGATAGTAAAAGACTGAATTTAGAAACCAGTAATCAACAACTAACAGAAGCAAAAGTTACCCTAGAGAGAATTGAAAGCACCGGTAAACAACAGATACAAGAAGCCAAGACTACCCTAGCCCGGATTGAATCCACCGGTCAACAGCAGATCAAAGAGGCCAGATCCACTTTAAATCAAGTCTCGGAAGTGCGGGGAGTCGATGTGCAGGCAGCCCAAGCGGAGGTAAATGCTGCCCTAGTTGCCGTTAAAAAGGCCCAAACCGAGTTAAATCAGGCTTATATTCGATCGCCAATTACCGGCAAAGTGATTAAAGTCAATACCCGTATCGGGGAACAAATCAGCGATCAAGGAATTGTTGACCTCGCTGAAACCGAGCGCATGGAAGTAATTGCCGAAATCTATCAAAGCGATATCGGGAAAATTCGCAAGGGACAAACTGCCACGATTACCGGATCGGCGTTTAAGGGCGAAGTTAGCGGAAAAGTGCGCTTAATTGCTTTAAAAGTTGACCAACAAAATATCTTCAGCAATCAACCGGGAGAAAACTTCGATCGCAAAGTGATCTCTGTCCGCATTGCCTTAGATCGCGAAAACAGTGAAAAAGTGGCAGGTTTAACCAATTCCCAAGTAACTGTAACTATCAATGAGTAGGTTTTCCATGAAACTAACCCATCTATTCAAAAAAACGCCCCTATCTTGGTTACAGGTGACGCGAGAGAAAACCCGTTTGATCGTGGCTATTGCCGGGATTGCCTTTGCTGACTTCCTAATTTTCACGCAGTTGGGGTTTCGGGATGCCTTATTTGATTCTTCCGTTAAACCCCATTATGTCCTCGATGCGGATTTAGTCCTGATTAATCCCCAATTCGATACCCTCTTTGCGGTGAAAAGTTTTTCACGCGATCGCTTGTACCAAGCTCAAAGAGTCGAGGGCATTCAATCTTTAGCCTCAGTTTATATTGCTTCGGCCCAGTGGCGCAATCCCGAAACTGCCCTAGAAAGAACTACTTTAGTCTTTGGTTTTGATCCCAGTCAACGGGTTTTTACTCTCCCAGAAGTCAATCAAAAATCCAGTGATCTAAAGATGTTAAATCGCGTCTTGTACGATCAAGCAGGAAGACCAGAATTCGGTCCAATTGCCGATTTACTCCAGAAAAACCCCGATTTGACAGTTCAGTTAAATAGAAAAGAGGTACAGGTAGCGGGAATTTTTACCCTTGGTGCCTCCTTTGCTGCCGATAGTAACGTCATTAGCAGTGATTCTACCTTTTTAAGGCTCTTTCCCGAACGCCAACCCCACGAAATCGATATAGGACTGGTGAAACTGCAACCGGGGGCAAATATCGAGGCAGTTAAGGTCAATTTACAGGCACTTTTCCCGAAAAATGAAGTAATAGTCCTTACTTTAAAAGAATTTGCTGAAAGGGAAAAAACCTATTGGGCTAATAGTACAGCGATTGGTTTTATCTTTGGTTTAGGTACAGTAGTCGGTTTTATCGTCGGTATCGTCATTGTCTATCAGATTCTCTATTCCGATGTCACCGATCACTTACCCGAATACGCTACCCTAAAAGCTATGGGTTACGGTGATTGGTATTTAGTCGGGGTTTTGATGCAAGAGGCTTTATTACTAGCGGTTTTGGGGTATATACCCGGGTTTATCGTCTCTCTCGGTGTTTATAATCTCGCTTCCTCCGCTACACTTTTACCCATAGTGATGACTACCGCTAGGGCGATCGAAGTTTTAATCCTGACAATTATTATGTGTATTGCCTCTGGAATTGTCGCTATGGGCAAATTAAGGACAGCAGATCCAGCCGATATTTTTTAAGCTATCAAGGGTGAAATAATGCAGATTTTTCAAAAAGAGCGAGAATTAGTCGATTTTAGCCCTAATGAACCCGTAATTGCCATTAAAGGCTTAAATCACTATTTTGGCACGGGGGAATTAAGAAAACAGGTTTTATACGATATCGATCTGGAAATTAAAGCGGGGGAAGTAGTGATTATGACTGGTCCTTCGGGATCGGGGAAAACTACTTTATTGAGTTTAATGGGAGGTTTGCGATCGGCACAAGCGGGCAGTTTAAAAATTCTCGGCCAAGAAATGTTAGGAATTAGTAAGGGCAAAATGCTGAAAATTCGCCGACAAATTGGCTATATTTTTCAAGCACATAATTTACTAAAATTCCTCACAGCGAAACAAAACGTTAGGATGTCTTTGGAACTGCACGAGGAGTTTTTAGAACAAGATCTCGATCAAAAAGCGGCGGCAATTCTGGAGTCAGTCGGTTTAGGCAACCGCGTTGATTACTATCCCCACGATCTATCGGGGGGACAAAAACAACGGGTTGCGATCGCTCGCGCCCTCGTCAGTCATCCCAAATTAGTCCTCGCTGATGAACCGACCGCGGCCTTAGATAAACAATCTGGGCGCGATGTGGTGGAAATCATGCAGAAATTGGCAAAAGAACAAGGTTGCACGATTTTACTTGTCACCCACGATAACCGGATTCTCGACATCGCCGATCGCATTGTCAATATGGAGGATGGTCGTTTAGGCGATTAACTGCCCAAAAATTACTTGCCAAAAATCAGACCTTTATGTTAGACTAAAATAATGTCATCTTGGAGAGGTGGCAGAGTGGTCGAATGCGGCAGATTGCTAATCTGTTGTACGAATCGTAAGACCGTACCGAGGGTTCGAATCCCTCCCTCTCCGTCTTCTTTCGGTATTTTCGATGACTGCTCCCCAGGATTATTTCTGCTCCGTATATGGTCCGGTTGCCTCTTGGCGTTTCGGCAGTTCCCTGGGCATTGATCCGATTGGTTTAGTTTCCACCTGTTCCTTTAACTGTGCCTACTGTCAGTTAGGAGAAATTGAGCAAAAAACCGAGCAACGAAGAATTTTTATCACCAGCGAACAAATTAGCAGGGATTTAAGTGCTTTTGCCCCCTGGGAAGTGGATATAGTCACTCTCAGTGGTAGCGGGGAACCCACCCTCGCCCTCAATTTAGGGGAAATACTGGCCACCGTCAAGGAAATGACCAGGCGGCCGGTGGCGGTCTTAACCAATAGTACCCTCTTGGGAGATGCCCAAGTGCGTCAAGACTTGAGCAAAGCTGATATCGTCGCCGCTAAAATCGATGCTGTTTCCGAGGCCCAATGGCGACGGGTTAACCGTCCAGTCCCCGGCCTGGATTGGCAGGGTCTTTGGTCGGGATTAAGACAATTTCGCCAAGAATGGTCGGGAAAACTAGCAATTCAAACCATGCTACTGGCCTCTTGGTCGCCCCAAGATCAAGACCAGTATATCGATTTGATGCAACAGCTACAACCGGATGAAATTCAACTTAACACCCCGACCCGTCCCCGGGCCAGACAAAGACAATTAGAAACCCGCGGTAATAATCCCCTCACCGCTGCCGACGGAATGCAAATTCTCAAACCCGTAAACGCTGAAATATTGGCAATTTGGGCGGAAAAAATCGCCACGGCGACGGGAATTACCGTGCGCTGTGTGCCGCTTACCGCCACAGGTCTCTAAGGCTTCGGCCGGGGTTTTTCTTCTTTGGGTTTGACATTAAAATAAGCCTCCATTACCTGACGTACCATAGGTGCGGCCACTTTACCACCACCACCGCCGGAATGTTCCGCAAAGGCGACCACGACAATTTCGGGCTTGTCGAAGGGTGCAAAAGCTCCAAACCAAGCGTGGGACTGCCCCGGGGGTGCTTCTGCCGTGCCGCTTTTGCCCGCTACGGGCGGTAAAGCGGGGTCTGATAGGGCCCGACCCGTTCCTTCCGCTACCACGGCTCTCAGGGACTTTCTCAGGGTGTCTAGGGTGCTAGGTTTCATGTTCAAAGATTTTCGCCATTCCTTAACATCCCGGGCATCCTGTAAAAGGTGCGGTTTCACCAAAAAACCGCCGTTAGCGGGGACGGCAAACATCACAGCTACCTGTAGGGGAGTCGCTAGGGTAAATCCTTGACCGATCGACATATTAATCGTATCCCCTACGGACCAATCCCAGTTTTTAAAATTACGCAGCTTCCAATCGCGATCGGCAATTAACCCCGGAGTTTCTTCCGCTAATTCTATCCCGGTTTTCTGACCGAAACCGTAGCGCCGAGCCATGGCAATTAAAGCCGGCCCCCCCACTCCGCGACCAATTTGACCATGAAAAGTGTTACTACTCATGGCCATGGCCCGGACAAAACCGATCGGACCAAAACCGGCGTGATTCCATTCCCCAAAAGCTGTCCCCCCCACATAAAGGGCAGCAAAGGTATTTAAGACCGTATTGGGGGGAAATTTCCCCGATTCCATGCCGGCAGTGGCAGTGACGACTTTAAAGGTGGAAGCGGGGGGGAATCCTTGGAGAGCGCGGTTAACAAACGGGTTGCCCTCCGCTTGTAGTTTTTTCCAAGTGGCGGTAGTAATTGGGGCCGAGAAAACATTGGGATCGAAACTAGGATAACTGACCATGGCCCGCACGGAACCATCCCGGGGATCGATCGCCACGATCGCACCTTTGCGTTTTCCTAAAGCGGCCTCGGCGGCTTTTTGGAGTTTTAAATCTAGTGTCAGGGTGACATCTTGCCCCGGTTTAGCAATTTTTTGGCCGAGAATTTGGATTACTTGTCCCGATCCGTTGACCTCTAACTGCATTCCTCCCCATTCTCCCCGCAATTTTGACTCGTAGGCGGCTTCCACACCCATTTTACCGAGGACATCTCCCAATCGGTAGCCCTGGGGTCTTTTGGCTTGATATTCCTCCGGGGTTAGTTCCCCCGTATAACCGAGAATATGCGCCCCGACTTTACCATTGGGATAGTAGCGCACTGATTCCACGTCCACTTCAATGCCGGTTAATTCGTCTTTGTATTCCTCTAGGGCGATAATTTGAGCCGGAGTTAAACCCCTAGCGATGCGGATCAGGGTGGAGGGGTTTTCGTCCGCTTCGTTAATGCGTTTTTCTAGGTCGCTTTTGGGAATGCCTAAAATACTGGCTAAACGGTCAAGATTGAGTTTTTGAGCGGGATTACGCTGGGATTTGGGCCAAATATAGGCCGCATGGGTTAAACGGGCCGTAGCCAAAACTTTGCCATTGCGATCAAATAAGTTGCCCCGGACTGGGGGTTTGGGAAGAATGCGAATCCGGTTATTTTCTGCCCTTTCTCGGTTAATTTGTCCTTGCTGCAGTTGTAAATAGGCCAAGCGCGAGCCGACTCCTCCTAGCAGGACAAGGCTAATTAAGCCCATAATTAGCCATGACTGACGCTGACGACCGACTAGACGCTCTTTATCTTTGATTTTATTCTGTAATTTATTCGGCCCTGGCCGCGTCGGCGAGGTGAGCGTTTTTTTCCGTTTCAGTTTGACTTTGGTTTTTGAGAGGAGTCCGCTATTACGCATTTGCTTAAAGTTAAGTAGTCGTGCAAAATTATTTTCCTAGTCGAGACAGGAGACTCCGAGACAGGAGACAGGAGACGGGATAAAGCTATTAGGGATCGGATTTGAGTTTTCAGTTCACTGTTTCCTCACATCAGAAGTCTGACGGAGTAGTGGCTTAGATGTGTAATTAATTGTGCTTAGATACTTATAAAATTTAAAAGTTATTAGGGCGGTTATCAGCCATCAGTCATCAGTTATCAGATTTGAGTTCTAAGTGAGTAGTTTTAAATAGCACTTTCCTGATGTCTTTTCACTGGTCACTGGTTACTGCTTACTGAAAAGGACGCAATACTAGGTGATTTAGCTCCTCTCTTTACTAAAGTTCAGGGTATCTGCAATATATCTTAACAAAATAGGTGTAAATACTGGGAGTGGAAGGAACCACTCCAGACACAGAGGACACAAAGATTGATCGCTTCTATAGTAAGTTAAAGAGGGCCAGGAAACTGGCGCATACATATAGTTAAAAGTTTGTCAAGTATTTCTTAACCCAATTTAACATTATCCCTGTTCAAAATGTAATCACACTGCGGATAGAATCCCCTTGGCGCATCAGGTCAAAAGCCTCGTTAATTCTTGCCAGAGGTAGAACGTGGGTGATTAAATCATCAATGTTAATCTTGCCCTCCATGTACCAATCGACTATTTTTGGTACATCTGTACGACCTCTCGCCCCACCAAAAGCCGTACCTTTCCAGACGCGTCCGGTGACTAATTGAAAAGGACGGGTACTAATTTCTTGGCCGGCCCCGGCTACACCGATAATAGTGGCAACACCCCAACCCTTATGGCAACATTCCAAAGCTTGACGCATAATCTGGACATTGCCGATACACTCAAAACTATAATCGGCCCCACCTTTAGTTAAATCCACCAGATAGGCCACTAAATCCCCCTCGATTTCTTGGGGATTAACAAAATGAGTCATCCCGAATTTGGTCGCTAAAGCTTGTTTCTGGGGATTGATATCGACCCCGACAATCATATCGGCCCCCACCAAACGGGCCCCTTGAATAACATTTAAACCGATACCTCCCAGACCAAAAACCACCACTTTTGCCCCCGGTTCCACTTTAGCGGTATTAATCACCGCACCGATACCTGTAGTGACTCCGCAGCCGATATAACAGACTTTTTCAAAGGGAGCATCGGGGCGAATCTTAGCTAGGGAAATCTCCGGCAGCACGGTATAGTTAGCAAAAGTCGAGGTTCCCATGTAGTGATAAAGAGGCTGACCATCGAGGGAAAAACGACTGGTTCCATCTGGCATTACTCCCCGACCTTGGGTAAGACGAATCGCTTGACAGAGATTGGTTTTAAAGCTGAGACAGTATTCGCACTGACGACATTCGGGAATGTATAGGGGAATAACATGATCCCCCACTTTTAGGCTAGTGACACCTTCTCCCACTTCTACCACGATTCCGGCCCCCTCATGGCCTAAAATTGAGGGAAATAAGCCTTCAGGATCGGACCCAGAGAGAGTATAGGCATCGGTGTGACAAACTCCCGTGGCTTTGATTTCTACTAACACTTCCCCCGCTTGCGGTGCTGCTAATTTTACCGTTTCAATAGTTAGGGGTTTTCCCGCTTCTAGGGCAACTGCCGCTCGAACATCCATAGGCTAAAAGCAATAGGTTTTTCCCAGTATAATAGCGTTAAACTGCTGAAGAGTTGTAATAGAACAATTCTAAACTTATCTCTATGTTAGTCCTCACCATCCGCGAAGAAGGAATTAACGATGGTGGCTTTACTGCTACTCTCAATTTTGATAGCGGTAACAGCTACCCAATTACGGTTACTGACCCCTTTACTAACCAAGAAGAAAAAGACCTAGAATGGTACTTTGAGGAATGGTTAGTATTTCCCACCCTAGACACGGATAAGGCGCAAAAAGCCGCCAACAGTGTCCAAAACTATGGCGAAAATTTATTTGAGCAAGTTTTTAAGCGTAATTTTGATGCTTATGGGGAATATCGAGACTTGCGAAAGCAGTTAAGTCAACTGCAAATTATCATCGAAAGTCAGTCGCCAGAATTTCAAGCTTTACATTGGGAAGCGCTGAAAGATCCTGATTTACCGCGTCCCTTTTCTATAGATTGTATCATCTCCCGTCAGCGTCGAGGGGCTACAGTTGTCCCGGTGCAAATGGCCACTTATCCTACTATCAATCTCCTGGTGGTGATTGCGCGTCCTAATGAGGAATCTGATGTTAACTATCGCACTATTTCCCGTCCTTTAGTAGAACTGGTAAATAGTAGTGAAATACCGGTAAAAATTGATATTTTGCGTCCCGGAACTTATGAATCACTAACCAGACATCTGGATGAGAAGGGAGAAGGATACTATCATGTTATTCATTTCGATGTTCATGGCGGATTAATGGAATATGAACAGTACCAAAGACAGGTTCACGGGGATTCTTGGCGCTATCAAAGGGGATGGGGACTGGAGGATTTAGCAGAATATGAGGGAGTAAAAGCTTTTCTGTTTCTGGAAGGAGAAGAAAAAGGTCAAGCGACTCCGGTAGAAGCGACGGAATTAGCGAATTTACTCACTGGGAAAAATATCCCTATTTGTATTCTCAATGCTTGTCAGTCAGCAAAGCAAATTTCCCAAGAATCAGAAGACTATCGGGAAACCAGTTTAGGGAGTCGTTTGATGACTGCGGGAATGCAAGCAGTGGTGGCGATGGGATATTCGGTGACGGTTTCTGCAGCTAAGTTGATGATGAAACCAATTTATCAGCAATTATTGAACGGAAAAGACCTAACGGAAGCGATGCGAAAAGGACGGTTAGAGTTATTCAATAATAAGCAACGCCGCGCCTATTATAATACGATAATAGATTTGGAAGATTGGTTATTACCAGTGATTTATTGTCGCGGTAAAATTAATCTCAATTTGCGTCCATTTACTCCAGAAGAGGAGGAAAAATACTGGGAACATATCGGCAATCAATATGTCTTTCCTTTACCAGAATACGGCTTTGTCGGCAGGGATTTAGAAATTCTCAAGATGGAAAAGGCGCTGCTGAAACATAATATCCTTTTACTCAAAGGAATGGGAGGGACAGGAAAAACTACCTTACTCAATTATCTACGAGAATGGTGGCAGAAAACCAACTGGGCGACCCATATTTTCTATTTTGGTTATGATAGAAAAGCTTGGACGTTAGAACAGATTGTCTATGAAATCGGTCAGGGAATTTATAATCGCTTTGAACAGGCGAGTTTCCAAGCGATGAACCTGAAAGCGCGGGTAAAGAAACTAGAGCAAAAACTCCGCAGTGAGGCGTATATTCTCATTTTAGATAATCTGGAGTCGGTGACGGGACAACCGTTAGCAATTCAGAATACTTTACCGGAGAATGAGAGGGAAGAAATCGCCGAATTTCTCAAGAATTTGGTCGGGGGAAAAACGAAGGTGATTTTGGGTTCTCGCAGTGAGGAAACTTGGCTGCAACGCAGGACTTTTAAGGAGAACATCTATCAGTTACAAGGATTAGACCAAGAGTCGAGAACTGAATTAGCGGAGAGAATCTTAGAACGTCAGGCGAAGAGTCGGAAAAATGCGATTAAAAAGGATGATTATTTTAAGCGCTTGATGAAGTTGTTGGCGGGATATCCGTTGGCGATGGAAGTGGTATTAGCGAATCTGAAGCGACAGTCACCGGAGGAGATTTGGCAAGGGTTACAGTTGGCGGAATTAGCTGATGTGGGGGATAAGGATAAGACTAATAATATCATCAAATGTGTGGAATATTCCCACAGTAATTTGTCGGAGGAGGCGCAGAAGCTGTTACTCTGTTTAGCGCCTTTTAGTGGGGTTATTTTCAGGGGTGTTATTCGTCAATATAGCCAACAACTACAGCAATTAGAACCTTTACAAGGCTATCAATTTGACCAATTTGATGCAGCGATTGAAGAAGCGATTCATTGGGGTTTGCTTTCGCCGATGAGTGAAGAAATGCCGAGTTTATTGACTATCCAGCCCATTTTTCCCTACTTCCTGAAGACGAAGTTAAAGGAATTAGCACCAGAGACGCAAGCAGCAATTTGGGAGGGTTTTAAGAATCATTACCGAGGCTTGGCAGGTAATTATAGTAACTTACTAAATTCCAAAAATCCGCAAGAGAAGCAGTTAGGGATATTGTTCTGTCGCTGGGAGTATGAAAATCTGTTTAATGCGTTGCAAATCGCCCTCAATCAGCAAGAAAGCGTACTTAGTATTATTACTTGCTTGAATAGTTATCTGGATTTAAACCAAGATACTCAGACTAATTTAAAGCTCCTAGAGTTCGTTCTCGAAACTTTTGAAAACTATCCCCCTGAAGCCAAACAAGGGCAGGTGGCAATAGAAATCATTGGTATAATTTTCGAGACAGGAAGCAAATATTTACTAAGTAAAAATTATCAGAAAGCGAAAGAGATTTACCAAAAAAGCCTCGAATTAATCAAGCAAATTAGTGAAAGTTACAGTCAAGTTAAGCAATCTTTGCAAGCCAGCACCCTGCACTGTTTGGGAATGGTAGCGCAAGAATTGAGGGAATGGGAGCAAGCCCGAAGCTACTACCAGCAAGCTATTGAGATCTACATTGAATATGGCGCTGCCGGAGGCACGCAAAGCGCCCGCTACTCCCAAGCCAGAACCCTGCACCAGTTGGGATATTTAGCGCAAGAATTGAGGGAATGGGAGCAAGCCCGAAGCTACTACCAGCAAGCTCTTGAGATCTGCATTGAATATGGCGATCGCTACTCCCAAGCCACCACCCTGCACAATTTGGGAATAGTAGCGCAAGAATTGAGGGAATGGGAGCAAGCCCGAAGCTACTACCAGCAAGCTATTGAGATCTTCATTGAATATGGCGATCGCTACTCCCAAGCCCGCACCCTGCACAATTTGGGAATCGTAGCGCAAGAATTGAGGGAATGGGAGCAAGCCCGAAGCTACTACCAGCAAGCTATTGAGATCAAGATTGAATATGGCGCTGCCGGAGGCACGCAAAGCGCCCGCTTCTCCCAAGCCAGCACCCTGCACAATTTGGGATCGGTAGCGCAACAATTGAGGGAATGGGAGCAAGCCCGAAGCTACTACCTGCAAGCTATTGAGATCTACATTGAATATGGGGATCGCTTCTCCCAAGCCAGAACCCTGCACAATTTGGGATCGGTAGCGCAAGAAGTTGGGGAATTGAGCCAAGCCAAAAGTTATTACCTGCAAGCCTTACAAATTTGGGCAGAATTTAACGATGGTTACAGGGTACAAACCTTTTCTTTGCCTCGTCTTGTTGCTCTTTATCAGCAAACGCAAGATGAGGAGATTTTTGTCGGTATTGCTTCTGTTTTGGGGGTTGGGGTTGAGGAGGTGCGGGGTTTGCTGGAGGGTTAGAATGGGTTTTGGGCGCAGGGATTGTTTGAGCGCAATCATTGTTTGGGCGCAATCATTGCGCCCCTACGGGGGAAATATTGGTTTGTCTTGGGATCTCGAAGTGTTCGGCGATGAAGCTGTTGAGTAATTCCTTTGAGGCTTGAGGTTAGTATAATTATGACAACCGCCAAGGCTGTTAGGATATTTACAATCTCCGAAACCCTCTCAGGTTGTACTTTTGATTTCTGACTTGCGCGTAGCGCTATAACAGGAGGACAAATCGAATGGCGGCTCTCTTGGATTTGGTGGGTAAAATGTATTCTAAGATACATTCCTCCTAGCGAGGGAGTGGAACGAACCACAAAGACACAAAGGACACAAAGATCGATCGATCATATAGTAAGTTAAACTTATCACACAGAACCTAGAAGAGCCGAATGGCAGCAAACCTAATTATTAAATATGACCCCACTGGAGACATTCTCTATATTAACAAATGCGCTCCCTATACCGAACAAGAATCCGAAGAATTAGGAGATGATATTATCGTGAGAGTCAACCCAAAAACCGAAGAAATAGAAAACCTAGAAATCCTTTTTTTCTCCCAAAGACTACAAGAAAACAACGAACTCCAACTTCCCCTTATCGCCAATCTCCGCTTGGCAGTTTAGTGTAATCAGATTGAGTAAATCATTAAAACAACTTAGCTTATGTCTGCAAATATTCGTCAACAACTCCATCAACATATAGTTAAAATTAGACAAAGCATAGCTTGGGATGAGACAAGCCAAATCTAAAAGTGGTGTATCTCATGAGTCAGTCCGTCGGAGCTTGTCGTATTTTTAAGTGCCTGTGTAATTTCTTTCAATTCTTGATTGTCTTGTTCAAGATTAGGGACGAAAATCATTGGAAATTTTTTGAGAATCCAAGGAATATGTTCTAGGTTTGAATTATCTGAGGAAGAGACAATAACAGGAATGATACGACCTTGATACTTTTCTTCTCCAATTGCATAACTAATATCAGAAACAACATTAAAAGGCTTCAGTGATTCTGGTGTTAATAAGACTATCATTGCTTCAGATTCTTGTAAGGCTTTACCTATGTTATTAGCCCAGTTTTCCCCGGGTAACATTTCAGCAGCATCCCAAACTTGAAAGCCATCTTCTTTGAGAGAATCAGCAACTCTCTTAGCTAACTTAGCCTCAGTAAAGGCATGACTAATAAAAACTTTCATATTCTTTCTAGCTTCCTCGATATTTAAATTAATTCAACTGATTTATTCATAATCTGCTGACAATTTACTAAGAGTATAGCGTTTTTAGTCGCTAGAGAAACTCATTTACTCCTCGACTTCATCAGGAATAGATTCAGCTAACTTAAGCATAGCGCCTAAATCGACTGTTTCTTCAGCGAAATTTCCTGTGCGGGCTTCTGCGAGTCCCCGTTTGAGCGACTCGCGGACACTAGGATTCTGAAAAGCCCATAGTTCTCCCTCTGGAATCGCCACCATGGGAACCAAAAGAAGCTCCCCGCTTGCATTCATCAGTATTCGATAGTGACGGTTGCTACATTCAGTCCCAAGGCTAATCCGTCCGCAAGCATCAGCCTGAATATCTTCTTTAATGAGGGAAAAATTCTGATACTCCATCACGTCTCCTCCTCTTTTCATATACTTATTCTAGATAAGTTACCCAATTTGGGCAATAGGGTTATGTCCATTTAGCTTCTCACTATCTAAAGAAAACAGGTTAAACTTGTTCGGGCTGGAGCCTTGACAACAAACCCAGTTTGTAGTTGCACTCTCTTCGCTAAATTCTCTCCCCTTTCCTTGTAGGATAGGGTTCAGGGGAGAGGTCAATAATTAAGAATCCAATGCGATCACACTATCTGGTAAAGATCAAGTATAATAATAAATATAAAGACCAAATTATTCATCTACCGTTAACTTAATGAAAGCCAAATGAACTTATTAAAACAATCGGACATTCAAGAAAATCCCACAACACTTTACGAACAAGATCTTCAGTTGTGGATTGAGCAAACTATTCATCAATTACAGAATCGACAGTTTGAACAACTGGATATAGAAAACTTAATTGAGGAGTTAAAAGATTTGGGTAAGTCAGAGAAACGCGCCTTAGAGAGCAACTTAATGGTCTTGTTGATTCACTTACTCAAATTAAAGATACAGCATGATGCTCCTGAGACAATGAAAGCAAGTTGGTATAATTCAGTAGATGAGCATCGCCAGCGCGTTCAAGATGATTTACTTAAGACTCCCTCTCTTAAATCTTATCTCTTAATCTCCATCACACAAGCCTATTCCAGCGCTCGTAAAGTCGCCATCAAACAGGGTAAACGCGCTCAATTTGGTATTCGTATTCCCCAAGAAAGTGAGTATCCCCTCGCTTGTCCTTTCACACCTGAACAGATTCTAAATGAGGACTTTTACGGGTAAAAACGAAAGTAAACATTATCGATAATAAAACCATGAAACCAGAATATGACCTTGCCAACATGAAAAATCGCCCGAATGACCTAACCCCCCTTCCCTGCGAAATAAGGGGGGAATAACGAACCAGGTTTGTAGTTGCGATCCCTTCGCTAAACTATGATTGACTTTGAAGTTTTTCTAACTCTTTAGTAGCTTGTTGCCAATAGGCTAATTCTTCCTTTATTTTCATATTTTTAATGTCTTCATAGATTTTTTCGCTACTCAACCGTTTCATTTCCACACAATCAAATTGCTTAACCTTCATAATTAATAACCTCCAGAGGTGAATAAATATCTAGCTGTGAATATCCCTTGATTACATTAATCGCTCGGTAAAGAGGAATTTTTGGAAAATGGACGATATGCTTAAAGTTCCAACTGACAATCATGGTACATCCAGCAACACTTGCTAAAGCAACATGAAGCGCATCTAACATTGATTTCTGAGTCACCACACCATAATCAATATAAGCTTGCCTCAGTTGTAAAGCAGATTCAGTAATTTCAACTAACTCTGTATAGGTTATAACCTCTGCAAAAAAATTGTCGAACCTTCTCAGGAGCAGGTTCAATTTCTCTTAAAACAACTGAAGAAGTTATCAGTTTTAGTTTACCTCCTCTAACTAGGGTTTGCTGAATAAATCTAAAAACCTTGTTGGGTAAGACTTTTAGACTTTTTGTCAATCAAAAAGTACCAGTTCTGGGAGTGATCGGGGGAAAATTAAGGTACTTTTTCTCTGAAAATTAGGTAATTGACCAGATGAGAATCGGTAAAAACCTACACCCCACACCCCACACCCCACACCCTGTCCCCAGGAAAAACTTTTTCAGCAGACCCTAACTAGCTCAAAAAAAGTTAGGCTTTCCTCTCGGAATTCATCATCAAAAACACCACCAAATACTGATGTATCTGCATAAACTCTAATCATTATAATTTCTCTATCTCGCTTTTTTATTCTATCATGATAGTTGATGGGTTTGACCTAACCCCCCTAACTCCTCTTCCCTGGGAGGGAAGGGGAGAATAACGAACCAGGTTTGTTGTTGCGCTCTCTTCGCTAAATCTTTCTCCTCTCTCCTTGTAGGAGAGAGTCCAGGGGAGAGGTCAATAATTAAGAACCCAAGGTGAGCGCACTATTTGGCAACGATCAAGTATAATTAAGATAACAATGTTACTTAGAAAACAAAGTGAAGTTTGAATCTTCAATTAGGATAACTCATGCAACTCGAAGACTATTTTAATTTTCTTGCCCCTAACGATATCCGACTAAAAGAAACCCGCATCGGTATTGAAACCATTTTATACGATTTTATTTACCAAGCGAGAACTCCCGAAGAAATTGCCAATACTTATCCGTCTTTAACCCTAGAACAGGTATATGCGACGATTCTTTATTATCTTCATGAAAAAGAAAAAGTGAGTCAATACATCACCGACTGGCTAGAATGGGGAAGAAAAATGCGAGAAGAACAGCAAAAAAATCCTCCGCCTTCGGTTGAACGACTGAGAAAATTGAAAGCTGAAATAACAGCCAAACAGCAAGCTAATGACACTGAAATATTTAATTGATGAAAATGTTAATTCGGTGTATCCTCAACAATTGCGTCGCCGAGAACCAGAAATCATTGTTCGAGTAGTTGGTGAACCAGATACACCAAAATTAGGTACATTAGATCCAGAAATTTTGATTTGGTGTGAGGTAATGGGTTTTATTTTAGTGACAAATAATCGTGCCTCTATGCCCGTTCATTTAATAGCTCACTTCAGGCAAAATCGTCATGTTCCTGGAATTTTTATTCTCAATCAAGATTTAAGTGTTGGTGATAATTTGTTAGAATTAATTGTAATTGCTAAAGGCTCTTTTGACAATGAATATGAAAACCAAATTATTCATTTACCGTTAACCTGATCAAATTGAAATAATCTTATTAAAATAACTAAGAATCCCAATTCACGATCGCTACGAACCCGGTTTGATGAGGAGATTTTCGTTGCTGTGGCTGATATTTTGAGGATTGGGATTGAGGAGGTGCGGGGTTTGCTGGAGGGTTAGGATGGGTTTTGGGCGTAGGGATTGTTTGGGCGCAGGGTGCGTGTTTGCGGCTATCAATTCAGTTAACGTAAGTCTTAATTAAGGAGGTAAATATGGTTCAAATTTTACAAGCAAAAGAAGTCACTCTCAGAGATTTAATTAATCATTTTCAACTACAGTTTATAGAAGATGAGCATTTTTTTGGGGAATGGCAGCAAGACCTAGAAGCAATCTCTGAACAGGAAAAAGAATTGTTAGATAAAATCAAAACAGGTTATTTTAACTTATTGAATTATCCTCCCTTTTTAGAAACTTCGGTGAGGATGACGGTTTTAGACCCATTATTATTTATTGGTAACTTTTATCTATTTCCCTTTCACATTAAAGCAGAAGAGTCTGTTGAAATTATTACAGAAGATCAAGATTTAATAATTAAGGGAAGGTTAGATACTTTAATTCTAAAAGAGCAATTATGGGTAATGATTATTGAATCAAAACGGGTTATTTATTCCGTTGAAGCAGGTTTACCGCAATTATTAGCTTATTTAATGGCCAATCCTCATCCCAACCGTCCTAATTATGGAATGTTGACCAATGGTTCCGAGTTTTTATTTGTTAAATTATTATGGGACGGTAAACCTTTATACGGAACCTCTCGTTTATTTGCCATGAGAAATCCGGGGGATTTATACGAGGTTCTCAAAATCCTTAAACATCTCTGTCAGTCTAGCGAGGGGGTGGAATGAACCACAGAGACACAAAGGACACAAAGATCGATCGCTTCTATGGTAAGTTAAGCTGATCACACAGAACCTAGAAGAGCCTGGATTAGAGGAGATTCGGCTAATCTAAGGATGGGCGGTTAAGAATTTTTTCGGCTTTTCTTGACTATTTCAGCCTTATTTGTCCTAACAAGCTCAAGAATACGAGAGTTTTTGTCTAGAATTGCCTAGCCTGAGAGGGGAATGATAAAGTTAGATAAGAAAATTAAAGATGGTGTGATTAAAGTGAAATTTGCTGCTAGTACCTATTTTTCCCTGCTGCGCCATTGTGCCGTTCCTTTGTTGTCGATCGCTACTTTTACGCCAATTCTCCTAACTTATTTAGCCAAGGAAAAACCAGAAACCCCGCAAGCGCAGGCAAATCTAGAGACTGCTGCCTCCCCTGCTCCTATTATCCCATCTCCGATCGTACCCTTAACCCCGCCATCGCCGAAACTATCCCCCTCTCCCCAATCTTCTGCGACTCCAAAATCAGCACCCTCTCCTCAGTCTTCCCTCTCCGCACCGAAAAAATTAGCACCCTTTCCTCAGTCTTCTCCTAATACTTCCCCCGCTGCCGCGGCCAAACCGGTAACTAGACAACCCTTAGCGGTTCCCGCTAATTATACGCCGCCGGTCCTAGAAATTCGCGTAGCGATTAAAAGGGATGTGGCCAGTGTTTTGATTGGAGTTAACGGGCCGGCGGTGATCACCGACCGTCAAGGTCGCGGTTTAAAAACGATTGCCACTAACGAGGGTTTACCGGTGATTGCCAGTGCCAATGGCTTAAAAATGGGCGATTTATCGCTGCCAGAGGTGATTTTTGTGCAGCCCACCAGTGCCGATGGTTTAGTTTATGTGGATGATGGTTGGTATCGGGGCAAAGTGCTGCTGGTTGCCCAAGGCGATCGCTTGTTAGTGGTTAATCATGTTAATTTAGAGGCCTATCTCTATAGTGTGGTGGGTAGTGAAATGCACTCCACTGCGCCAATGCACGCTTTAAAGGCACAGGCGATCGCCGCTCGTTCCTATGCCCTAGTACATATAATCCGCCCCGCTAATGCTTGGTTTCATCTGGGCAATAGCCAACGCTGGCAGGTATATAAAGGCATTCGCTCGGAGTATCAATCGACTCACCAAGCGGTTAATGCCACTGCTGGGCAGATTCTCAGCTATAAAGGGGGTGTAGTCGAGTCTCTTTATGCCGCCACCGATGAAATTGTCGCTTGGGCCCACGGTGGTCGCGGCATGAGTCAAACTGGGGCTTATAAATTAGCGGAAAAAGGCCTAGATTATCAACAAATTCTCGGTAATTATTATCCCGGAGTTGGTTTAGCTCGTCTAGTTCTACAAAATTAGATTGATTGGCTTCCTCGACTGAAAACTCAAATCTGATCACTGATGACTGATGACTGATTACTGAAATGCCGACCATAGCAGATTTCTAGTAACTGTATTACAATAAACTTTCAAAATGCTATAGCAGTAAATCTCTCTATGAATAGCCCCTTTCTTGACTACCTCAACGGTCCCAAGCATCCCGTCCTCGTCTTTGATGGAGCGATGGGAACTTCCCTACAAAGCCAAAATCTGACGGCCGAGGACTTTGGTGGGGCAGAATACGAAGGTTGTAACGAGTATCTTGTCCATACTAAACCTAGCGCCGTAGCGAAAGTCCACGAAGCCTTTTTAGCCGTGGGTGCGGATGTGATTGAAACCGACACCTTTGGGGGAACCTCGATAGTTTTAGCCGAGTACGATTTAGCCGACCAAGCCTATTATCTCAACAAAAGCGCCGCCGAACTGGCCAAAGCTTGCGCTAATAAATACTCTACCCCCGAAAAACCCCGTTTTGTGGCGGGTTCCATGGGGCCGGGGACAAAACTGCCCACTTTGGGTCATATAGACTTTGATACTCTCAAAAATGCCTATGTGGAACAGGTAGAGGGTCTCTACGATGGCGGGGCAGATTTATTATTAGTAGAAACCTGTCAGGATGTCCTGCAAATTAAAGCGGCTTTAAATGCTATTGAAGAAGTATTTCAGCAAAAAGGTCAACGATTGCCCCTCATGGTTTCGGTGACGATGGAAACCATGGGAACGATGTTAGTAGGAACGGAAATTAACGCCGTTGTCTCTATTTTACAACCCTATAAAATCGATATTTTGGGACTTAACTGCGCCACTGGTCCCGATTTAATGAAACCCCATATTAAATATCTCTCGGAAAATTCCCCTTTTATTGTTTCTTGTATTCCTAACGCTGGTTTACCGGAAAATGTCGGCGGTCAAGCGCACTATCGCCTCACTCCCGTAGAATTAAAAATGGCTTTAATGCACTTTATCGAAGATTTGGGAGTACAAATTATCGGCGGTTGTTGTGGTACTCGTCCCGACCATATTCAAGCTTTAGCGGAACTAAGTCAGGGTTTAACTCCGAAATCTCGTCATTATCATTATGAACCCTCCGCCGCTTCTATTTATAGTACCCAACCCTATATTCAAGATAATTCTTTCCTTATTGTCGGGGAAAAATTAAACGCCAGTGGTTCTAAAAAATGTCGGGAACTTCTCAATGCTGAAGACTGGGATAGTTTAGTATCGATGGCGAAAGCGCAGGTAAAAGAAGGGGCGCATATTCTCGATCTCAACGTCGATTATGTGGGCCGGGATGGGGTGCGCGATATGCACCAATTAGCCTCTCGTTTAGTTAATAATGTCACCCTACCTTTAATGTTAGATTCCACCGAATGGGAAAAAATGGAAGCGGGGTTAAAAGTAGCGGGGGGTAAATGTATCCTCAACTCTACTAACTACGAAGACGGGGAACCGCGTTTTTATCAAGTCTTGGATTTAGCGAAAAAATACGGCGCAGGGGTAGTAATTGGAACCATTGATGAAGAAGGAATGGGACGCACTGCCGAGAAAAAATTCCAGATAGCTAAACGGGCCTATTATGCGGCGATAGAATACGGAATTCCTCCCTACGAAATCTTTTTTGATCCTCTAGCTTTACCGATTTCTACCGGTATCGAAGAAGACCGAGAAAATGGTAAGGCTACCATCGAAGCAATGGGCCGAATTCGCCAAGAATTGCCAGAATGTCACATTCTTTTAGGTGTGTCTAATATCTCCTTTGGCTTGAATCCGGCAGCGCGTCAGGTATTAAATTCCGTCTTCCTCAACGAAGCGATGCAGGTGGGGATGGATGGGGCAATCGTCAGCGCTAATAAAATTCTTCCTCTGGCAAAAATTGAACCAGAATATCAGCAAGTTTGTCGGGATTTAATCTATGATAATCGTCGTTTTGATGGCGATATATGTGTTTATGATCCCCTGACCAAATTAACCGAATTATTTGCGGGTAAAACTACTAAAAAAGACCCCTCTAGTAATGCTAATTTACCCGTGGAGGAACGCTTAAAACAGCATATTATTGATGGGGAAAGATTGGGACTGGAAGAGGCTTTAAAGCAAGCTTTACAGGACTATCCACCCCTAGATATTATTAATATTTTCCTCCTGGATGGGATGAAGGTAGTGGGTGAGTTATTTGGTTCGGGGCAAATGCAGTTACCTTTTGTTCTCCAATCTGCCCAAACTATGAAAGCAGCTGTTGCTTTTTTAGAACCCTTTATGGAGAAAAAAGAGGGGGATAATAATGCCAAAGGGACTTTTATTATCGCAACAGTTAAAGGGGATGTTCACGATATTGGTAAAAATTTAGTTGATATTATCTTGACAAATAACGGCTATAAGGTGATTAATTTGGGCATTAAACAACCCGTAGAAAATATCATCGAAGCCTACAAAGAACATAAAGCCGATTGTATCGCTATGAGCGGTTTATTGGTGAAATCAACGGCTTTTATGAAGGAAAATCTGGAGGTTTTTAACGAAAAAGGAATCACCGTTCCTGTTATCCTTGGCGGGGCAGCTTTAACTCCCAAATTTGTTCATGATGACTGTCAAAAAACCTACAAGGGACAGGTTATCTATGGTAAAGATGCCTTCTCTGACCTGCATTTTATGGATAAATTAATGCCCGCTAAAGCTGGGGGTCAATGGGATGATAGTAAAGGCTTTTTAGCGGAGTTTGCCGAGGCAGAAAAAAGCCCGGTTGTTGCCGAAGAATTAAAGGTTAATCCCGATACTATTTTTACCGATGGCAGCGTCAACCAAGAATTAGTTATTGATACCCGTCGGTCCGAAGCGGTGGCAGTTGATATTCCCCGACCAACACCGCCCTTCTGGGGTACTAAAATATTAACAGCAGCAGAAATTCCCATCGAGGAGGTTTTCTGGTATTTAGACCTACAAGCTTTATTTGTCGGTCAATGGCAATTCCGCAAACCAAAAAGCCAATCGAAGCAAGAATACGACCAGTTTTTACAGGAAAAAGTTCATCCAATTCTAGCAGCATGGAAAGAGAAAATTGTCAAGGAAAATTTACTAAACCCCACATTAATTTATGGTTATTTTCCCTGTCAGTCGTCCGGTAATTCCCTCTTAATTTACGATCCCGAATCGATACAAGCGGGCGAAAAACCCGAAAATCTGCAACCGATCGCCATTTTTGAGTTTCCTCGCCAGAAATCCGGTCGTCGTCTCTGTATTGCTGACTTTTTCGCCCCGCAGGAATCCAGTATTATCGACGTTTTCCCGATGCAAGCAGTGACAGTGGGGGAAATCGCCACGGAATACGCTAAATCTCTCTTTGATGCCAACGAATATACCGAATACCTCTATTATCACGGCATGGCTGTCCAAACCGCCGAAGCCATGGCCGAATGGACCCACACCCGCATCCGTCGCGAGTTAGGTTTCGCAGAGTTCGATCCCGATAATATCCGCGATATACTGCAACAGCGTTACCAGGGTTCTCGCTATAGTTTCGGCTATCCCGCTTGTCCCAATATTCAGGATCAATACAAGCAACTGAATCTGTTAGGATGCGATCGCATTGGGATGTCTATGGACGAAAGCGAACAATTGTACCCAGAACAATCCACCACCGCCATTATCACCTATCACCCCACCGCTAAATACTTTAGTACCTAGGGTTTGCTGAAAAAGTTTGTTGGTGGGGTTAGGAGTCGGTCGTCAGGAGTCGGTCGTCAGGAGTCGGGAGTCAGGAGTCGGTCGTCAGGAGTCAGGATTCAGGAGACAGGAGACAGGAGACAGGAGACAGGAGACAGGAGACAGGAGACAGGAGACAGGAGACAGGAGATTATTTTTATTTATACTTCCCACACCCCACACCCCACACCCTACTTCCCCACTTCCCCACACCCCACTTCCCCACTTCCCCACACCCTACACCCCACACCCCACACCCCACACCCCACACCCTACACCCTACAGCCCAATCAGCGATCGCCCCCTAAGGAAAAATTAAAAACCGATCGCCTAGGCGGTCGGTTTTACTAAAAATTATAAACTTTTATTAACTTTGTTTGCTGAGAAACTGTTGAGCTTGTCTAATAGCGGCAGCGCCGATATTGAAGACAGCCCAGCCGGCAGCAATAAGCAAAGGGGTTAAAACGATCAACACTCTCCAGTCCATAGATTTCCTTCTCCTCGGTCAGCACTTAAAAGATCGTTACTTAATTCTCATTTTATATTTATACCCTAATCCGCCCGTTTTGGGAATCCAGTATCAGTAGCTTTTCCCCCATGAACGAGGGCAAGTTTAGCATAGCGCTCGGCGTGTTCGATCAACTCTTGAGCCTCCTGTGGCGACACTTCCCGGACGCGTTTAGCGGGAATACCCACCACTAAAGATCGCGGTGGTATATCTTTTGTGACGATACTACCCGCCCCGACAATACTACCCGCCCCGACGCGCACACCATCGAGAATCACTGCCCCAATGCCGATTAAACAACCGCGTTCAATATGGGCTGCGTGAATTACCGCCCGATGCCCGATGGTAACGTAATCTTCAAGGATAGTAATTTTGCCCGGATCTCCGTGTAGGATCGCCCCATCTTGGATATTAGTATAGGCCCCAATTTCGATGCGTTCCACGTCGGCACGCAATACCGCCCCATACCAAACACTCACCCCCACAGCTAGGGAAATATCGCCCATTACCGTGGCATTAGGGGCGATAAAAGCCGCTTGACTGACATCGACAAGGGGCCAGAAATTAGAAGTTGATCTTAAGTTATCTAAAGACATGAAAGGATCTACACTAAAGTCGAAAGAGAATACCCGTCCAATTTGGTTGGGTATAATATGGATAGGATTATTGGTACAAAGATAGCAATTTTTAGTTTAGGTTCTTCCATGATCAATGCAAGTTTACAATACCCTGTTTTTGGCCCCGATATCCATTGTCCTCACTGTCGGCAGCTAATCCCCGCCCTCACTTTGACGGATACCTATTTGTGTCCGCGCCATGGGGCTTTTGAAGCCGATCCCAAAACGGGCGAGTTGGTTCACTTGCAGTCAGGACGGCATTGGCGACTCTGGAATGGTGAGTGGTATCGTCAACACACTCACCCGGATGGTATTCGTTTTGAGATTCACGAAGCACTCGATCGCCTCTATACTCAAGGATTTAAAGCGACTAAAGTAATTATTGCCAACCGTTATCGCGATTTAGTTAGTTCCTACCTAGAACGTAACACCACTTGGCGCGGTAATGGACCGGGTGAAGCCACTATTCCCCGTCTCTACGGTTTACCAGTAGAATTTAGCCCCGATGCTCCCGATGAACCCTGTTGGGATGTAATTAATTTTGATCTGGAAAAAGAACCGGGGGTTCCCAAACGTTATCCCTATTTTCGTCTTTTTGATTAATCAATAGCCATCGGGAGTCAGGAGATAGGAGGCAGGAGATTATTTTTATTTACTCTCCCCATTTCCCCACTTCCCCATTTCCCCATTTCCCCACTTCCCCACTTCCCCACTTCATAATTCTTTCTCCTGAAAATGCACCATGCTTCTATCCGCACCGCTAATATCCATCGGGCGATCGCTTTTTACCAACTTCTCGGTTTTACCCTAGAGGAAAGATTCACCACGGGTTATACTTTGGCCTGTTGGCTAACGGGGTTAAACGGACGCATCGAATTAATCCAAATTCCTCAACCGAAACCCGCCCCCGATGCCTTTAGCGATCAGCATTATGTCGGTTATTATCACTTGTCTTTTGACTTAACAGAAAATGTCAGCAATTTACCAGAATGGTTAGAAAAATTAACAAATAACTTTCAGCAAGCTCATCAAGAGGATGCCGATTTATATCAACCTTTAAAAATTCTTTTGCCACCCCAACAACAGATGATCGGCGATCACGTCTATGAAGTCACCTTTATTGCCGATACAGACGGGTTACCCCTGGAATTTATCCGTCGTTTAACGCCGAAATCAGCGATCAAGGTCTCAATAACGGAGATGGAGGGGACAGTGCTGGCAAAAACTCCCTAGCTATACCAGTCTCCTCCAGATGATCTGCATAAAAACTTAAGAATGATCCCCGTCTGGTGATAGACTTTTGACTGTTAAGGAAACAAACTCACTAGATAAATCATAGATCAGCTGTAGGGAGGATCATCGAGTGGAAAGTACGCTAGGGTTAGAAATTATCGAAGTGGTCGAACAGGCTGCCATTGCCTCCTCGAAGTGGATGGGTAAAGGCGAAAAAAATACCGCCGATCACGTCGCTGTAGAAGCGATGCGCGAACGGATGAATAAAATCCATATGCGCGGTCGCATCGTTATTGGAGAAGGGGAAAGAGACGAGGCTCCCATGCTCTATATTGGCGAAGAAGTGGGTATCTGTACCCAAGTTGATGCCAAACAATATTGTAATCCCGACGAATTAGTCGAAATCGATATCGCCGTCGATCCCTGCGAAGGCACTAACTTGGTTGCCTACGGTCAAAATGGTTCTATGGCCGTGTTAGCTATCTCCGAAAAAGGTGGGTTATTCGCCGCTCCTGACTTTTATATGAAAAAATTAGCCGCTCCCCCAGCAGCTAAAGGTCATGTGGATATTAATAAATCGGCGACGGAAAACCTGAAAGTCCTTTCCGATTGTCTCAATCGTTCGATCGAAGAACTGGTGGTAGTAGTTATGGATCGTCCCCGTCACAAGGAATTAATCCAAGAAATCCGCAACGCTGGGGCCAGAGTTCGTCTGATCAGCGATGGTGACGTATCGGCCGCTATTTCCTGCGCTTTTTCGGGAACTAATATTCATGCTCTCATGGGTATCGGTGCCGCTCCGGAAGGGGTAATCTCGGCGGCGGCTATGCGTTGTCTAGGCGGTCACTTTCAGGGACAATTAATCTATGATCCCGAAGTGGTCAAAACCGGTTTAATCGGCGAAAGCAGAGAGGGTAATATCGCTCGTCTGCAAGAAATGGGCATCACTAATCCCGATCGCGTTTACGGTTGCGAAGAATTAGCCAGTGGCGAAACCGTCCTCTTTGCCGCCTGTGGGATCACCCCCGGCACCCTGATGGAAGGGGTACGCTTCTTCCATGGTGGCGCTCGTACCCAAAGCTTGGTTATCTCCACCCAATCGAAAACCGCTCGCTTTGTCGATACCGTTCACCTGTTCGACCAACCCAAATACATTCAACTGAGATAATTCTCTGACCGGGTGGGGTGGCCATGGCTCACCTCGCCCCCATTGGTAAAAATATATAAAGTTTTTTTTCAAACATCTTTTATTTGCATCCCGATGGGGACTAAATTGCAACAATTAGAGACATAACGCACTGATCTTTATCAATAATTTTTGTAGCCTGAGCAACATTTGTAGGAGAACATAAATGAATATTGCTGTAGTGGGCTTGAGTCACAAGACAGCCCCTGTGGAAATTCGCGAAAAATTGAGTATCCCGGAAGCGAAAATCGAGTCCGCCCTTACCCACCTCAAGGGTTATCCCCACATCCAAGAGGTGGCGATTATCAGCACCTGTAACCGTTTGGAGATCTACGCCGTGGTTACGGATACGGAAAAGGGCGTGGTGGAAATTACCCAGTTTCTCGCTGAAATCGGGCATATTCCCCTTAATGTCCTGCGTCGTTACCTGTTTACCCTGCTGCATCAGGATGCTGTCCGTCATCTGCTGCGGGTGTCGGCTGGTTTAGAAAGTCTTGTCCTCGGTGAAGGGCAAATTCTCGCGCAAGTTAAAAATACCCATAAATTAGCTCAAAAGTACAATACTATTAGTCAATTACTCGATCGCCTGTTTAAACAAGCCATGACTGCCGGTAAACGCGTTCGCACGGAAACCAGCATCGGCACGGGAGCCGTATCGATCAGTTCGGCGGCGGTGGAGTTAGCCCATGCTAAGGTGGCAGACCTCAGCAGCAAGAAAATCGCTATTATCGGGGCAGGGAAAATGTCCCGATTATTAGTTACTCACCTTCTGGCTAAGGGTTCTCAGCAAATTGCGATCGTCAATCGCTCCCAAAGACGGGCCCAGGAGTTGGCCCGTGAATTTCCTAACCTACCGCTGCAACTATATGGCTTAGAAGAGATGATGACTACCGTAGCGGCATCGGATATCGTCTTTACCAGTACCGGAGCCACGGAACCAATTTTAACTAAAACTTTATTGACAGAAGTGACGATTACTGCTATGTCCCTGATGTTAATCGATATTTCCGTTCCCCGCAACGTCCATACCGACGTGAAGGAATTGGCACAAGTGCAAGCTTTTAACGTCGATGATCTCAAAGCGGTGGTTGCCGCCAATCAGGAAAGTCGCCGTCAGATGGCCAGGGAAGCAGAGGCACTCCTAGAGCAGGAAGTGGAAGCTTTCGAGCTTTGGTGGCGTTCTTTGGACACTGTCCCGACAATTAGCTGTTTAAGAAGCAAAATTGAAGATATTCGCGAACAGGAATTAGAAAAGGCCCTCTCCCGTCTGGGGACGGAATTCGCCGAAAAACACCAAGAAGTTATCGAAGCAATGACCCGCGGTATCGTCAATAAAATCCTTCACGAACCCATGGTACAACTGCGCGCCCAACAGGATATCGAAGCGCGTAAGCGCTGTTTACAATCCCTGCAAATGCTCTTTAATCTCAGTGTCGGAGAAGAATATAGTTAGGGACTGGTAATCCACAAAAATTAAGGCCGATTCTATGGGTCTGTTAAGGTGATTTTGAGGGATTGGGGGCGAATAATTTGGCAGCATTCCCCTATCCACAATTTCAAGATTGACAGACCAATAGACTTTTGGCTGTGGAAAGGCGGTAATATCCGCCTCAGTGGAATAGTAGAAAGCCTTCTGCGGTAATTATGCCCAAATTGAGGTGATTAAACCCCGCAGTGCGCTATTAAGTTTCATGTAGGGATGTTAAACCGATGGAAGTGGGATAGTAGGATGAATATAAGTAAGCTTTCACTTTCAATCTGAGGAATGTTTATTTATGACTCTGAGGGAAGATATTCGATGGTTTAAGGATCAGTTCCTCAGAAAGATCGAGGATGCCCTACAGGACACACCATTTAAGCCTGATTTATTAGTTGCTATTGCGGTACAAGAGACTGGTTATATCTGGAGAAATCTATACAAAAGAATGTCCGTTCCAGAACTGCTAAAGCTTTGCGTTGGTGACACAATTGACTCTCCCAATCGAAGTGCATTTCCTAAGGACAAGGCAAAACTGTTGAGTGCCGCAAATGGAGATAAAATGTTTTCTATTGCCCGAAACTCTTTAGAGTCAATGGCAATATACGTTCCAGGCTATGAAAGTTCAGTGAGTAATCCTGATAAGTTTTGTCATGGATTCGGTATTTTTCAGTATGATTTACAGTTTTTTCTAGAGAATCCAGATTATTTTCTTGAGAAACGTTGGTACAACTTTGATAATTGTCTACAGCTATGTGTCGGTGAGTTAAAGCAAGCACTTAGGAGAGCCTATGGTAGTAATAGAACTGAGCTAACCGATAAGGAAATGGTGTATGTTGCCATTGCTTATAACAAAGGGAGTGTTGATCTAAATCGTGGTTTTGATCAAGGATACTTTGATGGAGAAAAGTATTATGGTCAATACATTTGGGACTATTTACAGATTTCTAAATCCATATCAGTGAGAGAACAGTTTATGAGAGCTACTTGGTTTGAACTTTTTCGTAAGGAAGAAAATGACAATGCTTATCCTGTTGTTGCTGGAATGAATGGAGATAAATGTGTCCAGTTGATCGAGTTGAAGTCTCGTTCAATAGCTGAACTTAAAGGTATTTTTGAGAATGATCCCTGGGCAGCAACATTTGTTGTTGCTCCTAAAGATAAACCAATTCCTGTCCCTGTCATTGAAGAAGATATTCGTCAGAAGGTGCTGGACATTGCTGTTCGAGAGGCTTCCAAAGGAAGGAGTCATGCACCTGGGAATGAAATTGATGTTCTTGTTCTCGATCCTTTACGTCCTATCATGGTTAAGCTAGGTCACTTGCCAGCTAACGACAGGGATGGTTTTTATAATTGGTGTGCGGCTTGGGTAACCTATGTATGCCGCTCTGCCGGCATTCAAATTCCTGATCGTTACAAGACCTTCTGGGCGAGTGTTGCTCTAGTTGATTCTTGGAGAGATATGGGAAAGCGTACAGGTGCTTGGTTTAAACAAGGTACCAGGTCACCAAAGCCAGGGGATATTGTTTGCTTTAACTGGGATGGAGATGCTGACTTGGATCATATTGGAATAGTCAGAGGCTTGGCACCAGGTGCAGTGTTGACTTGTGAGGGAAATAAGAACAATACCGAGGGATTATTTACCCGAAATCTAAGTGTTGTTGATGGTTTCCTAGATATCGAAATTCTGGCAAGTGAGCTTACCTAAACAAACAGCGGTTTAACAAACCAGTGCAATCGCTGATCTAATCGGGTGCGAAGCATGAAATGTAACGCACCTTTTTAGTCAAATCAACTTTGTACGCGACACTGCGATCGCTGTAGGGTGCGTTCCCTGATGCAAGTCCTACTGCTCCACCAATAGATTTTTGGGAACGCACCATGCTCATTCATTGAAGCTGTGAGTCTAATGGGACTTAAACACAAAACCGAACTTTTTTAGCTATAATCAAGTCATAGTGGGACTTAGACAAAAAACAAATCGAGAAAAGCCTCAACTCCAATCCCCGCTTGGGATTTACTTCGAGAAGCCCAAAATCGCTGAAACCCAGATAGATCAAGGAAAATCATAAATCGAGGTTAACCCTTTGTCCCGTAATGGTTTGAGCCTTTTTTGCTGACAGAAAACGCCTAAGTCCCACTAGGTCCATATTAGAACCCAGAAAAGCGTTCTTAAAGATATCAGTTGTGAAAGTACACCTAACTTCACCGTTA
>NZ_JAPZSZ010000091.1:0-11691 GCF_027532095.1 Microcystis sp. LE19-195.1E | reverse complement strand
AATAACCCAAGGTATTTCTGGTTGCGAGTAATTATTGTAGAGAAGGGAGAGGGGTGTGGGGTGTGGGGTGTGGGGTGTGGGGTGTGGGGTGTGGGGTGTAGGGTGTAGGGTGTGGGGTGTGGGGTGTGGGGTGTGGGGTGTAGGGTGTGGGGTGTGGGGAAGTGGGAAGAATAAATAAAAATAATCTCCTGACTACTGACTCCTGAATACTGACTCCTGAATACTGACTCCTGAATACTGACTCCTGAATACTGACTCCTGACTCCTGACCCCAGTAACAAACTTTTTCAGCAAACCCTATTTAATTTAACAACTCCCTGGGATCGGTGACTTCCCCTTTAATTGCTGCCGCTACCACCATCGCCGGACTCATCAACAAAGTACGACCGGAAGCGGAACCTTGACGACCTTTAAAGTTACGATTGGAGGAGGAGGCGCTGATCTGATCTCCCTGCAATTTATCGGGATTCATGGCTAAACACATGGAACAGCCCGCCTCGCGCCATTCAAAGCCCGATGCTAGGAAAATTTGGTCTAATCCTTCTGCTTCCGCTTGTTTTTTGACTCTTTCGGAACCGGGGACGATAAAAGCTTTCACATGGGGGGCAACACGATGACCTTGGGCAAATTTGGCCGCTTCGCGCAGATCACTGATCCGGCCGTTAGTACAGCTACCGACGAAGCAGACATCGATTTTTGTGCCTTTAATCGGGGCGCCGGGGGTGAGTTTCATGTATTGATAGGCTTCCTCTGCGATCGCTCTTTCCCTGGCAGGTAAACTTTCGGGAGTGGGAATGACTTCGTTAACCCCGATTCCTTGGCCCGGAGTAATCCCCCAAGTAACTGTGGGTTCGATTTCACCGGCATCGAAGACCACCACATCGTCATAAACCGCATCGGCATCGCTTTTAATGCTTTCCCACCAATTAACCGCACTTTCCCAGTCTTTGGGTGCAAAATCACGACCTTTGAGGTAATCGTAGGTGATTTGATCGGGGTTGATATAACCACATCGGGCCCCACCTTCGATCGCCATGTTACAAATCGTCATTCTTTCTTCCATGGACATCCGTTCAATTGTGCTACCAGCGTACTCGTAGGCGTAACCAACACCGCCTTTAACGCCTAATTGACGGATAATATGGAGAATTACATCTTTAGCATAGACCCCGGGGTTTAAATCGCCGTTTACCTCCACTCGACGCACTTTTAATTTCGATAGGGATAGGGTTTGGGTAGCAAGAACATCGCGCACTTGGGAAGTGCCGATGCCAAAAGCGATCGCCCCAAAAGCGCCGTGGGTGGAGGTGTGGGAGTCACCACAGGCGATCGTCATCCCGGGTTGGGTTAGACCCCGTTCGGGAGCGATCACATGAACTATGCCCTGATTGCCGGAACCGATGCCGTAGAAAGGAATATGATTGGTTTGAACATTAGTTTCGATCGCCCGGATCATTTCCTCGGCCAAATCGTCAAGGAAAGGACGCGCCTGATTTTCGGTGGGGACGATGTGATCGACGGTGGCAATAGTCCGTCCTGGAAATAATACTTTTAAACCCCTTTCTCTTAGCATCGAAAAAGCTTGCGGACTGGTGACTTCATGGACTAGATGCAGTCCGATGAATAATTGTGTCTGTCCACTGGGAAGAATCTTAACCGTGTGTGCGTCCCAGACTTTATCGAATAACGTTCTTGCGCTCATTGACCTTGTAATGATAGTCATCCCCTTGATTCTATCAGCTAACCCCGGCCGATAAATATTAATTTTTTCTTTTCTCTTGGTTAGTAGGGATAATAGGTAAATAGCTCTGTTTTTGCCAGAGATTAAAACCATCAGTTTTTGACTGAAAGCAACGACTTTCGCTAATAACTATTTGAGTAATTCCTGCTGCTCCTTACCCCCCGATCCCTATAATTTTTAAAGAGGATTTAGTCTAACATTCTCTAGGTTTGAATAACCCCTCAGTCCATAGCAAAAAAAAATTATTCTTTTCTTGTCACTGATAAATTATGCTCGCTAACTTTCCTGTTCAGATAAATTTCTCCAAGAACAATTAATCCTAGAATCAGAGGTAAACTCAGCCATGATCCTAGTATTCCTAAGTAGTTAATACTAATAGCAATCAGGAGAGTTACCCCCATATAAATAATTGCTACTTGTGGATGAGACAAGCCAGATTTTTGTAATCTTTGATAAAGGTGACTGCGGTGAGCTTGGAAGATATTTTCCCTTTTTAATAATCGACAAATAAGGGTATAAATAGCATCACCAATCAGAGGTAAAGTGATAGTTAAAGCTGACCAAGCCTGACTTGGATTGCCCTGGTTATTAAGTAAAACCATAGCGACAATTGCCCCTAAACTGGTGCTACCCACATCACCCATAAAAATTTTTGCTGGCGACCAATTCCAGAGGAGAAAACCGCCTAAAGCTGCCACTAAAAGCCATAAAATTGGTTGCTGAAAATAGAGAGCGAGAAATCCTAATTGTACCGCCGTACAGCCAGCCACCAAGCCATCGAGACCATCCATAAAATTATAAAAATTAATGATCGCGGTCAGGCCGATAATTGTGAGAATAATAGCCAAAACTTTGCCGCCAAAACCCAAATCTGATAGCCACGATTGGGGAAAAGCACCGAAAAAAGTGACCGCAACACTAGCGGAGGATAACTGCACTAAATAGCGAATACTAGAGGGAATACCGCGACGATCATCGAGAAGACCGATAATAATTAAAGGAGTCAGGGACAACCACAGGGGAATGAGAGGTAGGGAAGGAGGAAGGAGAAAATAACTGAGGCCGCTGGTAAGAGCAAAAGCGACGACAAAACCGAGTCCACCCCCCCTAGGTGTGGGTTGACTATGGCTGCTACGCTCATTGGGAATATCTAACAATTGTTGGCTAAAACGTTGTTTAATCAGGGCAACCACCAGAAAACTAATCAGAAAACTGATAACTGAGAGTAGGGATAATAACATAGGGATTTTCGCACTCAGATTAATTATCGATCCTACGTTGTTCGGTGACAAAAAGTGCCGATATTGCCATCGTGGTTTTAGTCAGTGTCAGCATCGCACTTCAACAGCTAAGGCACTCTGAAGTTTGGGGGATATTAGCAGAAATTTTAGGTTTAACTTACTCTCGATCGCTTTTTACCTGACTGATGCGACGAACGTTTAAAATATCACTCATCAGCTTAATTTGAGTAACACAGCGTTCAAATTGTTGCAGGTCTTTTACTTCAATTTTCAGGGAAATTAAAGCGGGTTTGCCGAAATTAGTCTTAACTCCGGCATTGCGAACGTTAATATTTTGGTCACTTAAACGAGAGAGAATATCTTTTAAAACCCCGACGCGATCAATCACTTCAATCTGAATATTTACCGGATAAGTTTGATAACGTCCCTGGTCATCTATAGGGTTCCAACTAACAGGAATTAAGCGTTCAGCTTCGGCTTTTTCCACATTCGAGCAGCCCTGACGGTGAATAACAATGCCTTCCCCCGCATGGGCAACTATACCGGTAATATTTTCTCCGGGTAAAGGACAACAACAACCGGCCAAACGATAGACTAATCCCTCCACACCGGCGATCGGTGATTTACTAACGGGTAAAGCCCTTTGAACGGGAGAAGGTGGTAGAATCAATTGGGAATCAGTCAGGACATCGGGCGGATTTTTGACCGTTAAAATTTCCTGTTGATTTTTAACGGCTTCTTGCAGACGATTAACCACATTTTTTAGGGTAACTTCGCCGTAACCCAAAGCCGCCAATAAATCATCTACTGCCACATAATTGCACTGTTTAGCCACCGATTGCATTCGTTCTGATTTTAGCAGGGCATCGAAGCCAGTTTTACCCAATTCTTTCTCTAATAAATCACGACCCCGGCTAATATTTTCTTCTCGGCGCGATTTTTTGTACCATTGCCGGATGCGATTTCTGGCGCTAGGAGTAACGACAAAATTTAACCAATCTAAACTAGGGTGACTATGCTTGCTGGTGAGAATTTCCACCAGATCACCATTTTGCAAGGGAGCATCAAGAACTGACCATTTACCATTAATCCTTGCCCCTTTCATCTGATTACCTACTTCGCTATGAATATGATAGGCAAAATCTACCGGTGTTGCGCCTTGGGCGAGGGCCACCACATCACCTTTGGGGGTGAAAACATAGATATCTTCTTCAAAGAAATTATTTTTGAGGCCATCCATGTATTCTTGGCCATCTTTAAGGTCTTTTTGCCAGTCGAGCAGATTACGCAGCCAAGCGAATTTTTCATCCGCAGCGGTTAAAGTTGTTTGACTAGAACCGGTTTCTTTATACTTCCAATGGGCTGCAATCCCGTATTCAGCAACATGGTGCATTTCTAGGGTGCGAATCTGCACTTCTAGGGGACGGGCATTTAAACCAACAACGGTGGTATGGAGGGATTGATAACGGTTAGCTTTTGGTAAACCGATATAGTCTTTAAAACGGTTAGGAATCGGAGTAAATTGGTCGTGAACTATGGCTAAACAACGATAACATTCCTCTTTGGTTTCGACGATAATGCGGACGGCGGCAATATCATAAATCTGCTCGAATTCTTTGCCCTGATTGTGCATTTTATGATAGATGCCGTAGAGATGTTTGGGGCGACCCTGTAAATCAAGAACTTTTATGCCAATTTCTTGCAATTTTTCCCGCAATGTGTTAGTGACGGTTTCGATGCGGGCCTCTCGATCGATACGTTTTTCCGATACCAATAACTGCACGGTGCGATAAGCATCGGGTTCGAGGTATTTAAAGCATAAATCCTCTAATTCCCATTTAAATCTGCCAATCCCTAAACGGTTAGCCAGAGGAGCAAAGATTTCTCTAGTTTCTAGGGCGATGCGTTGCTGCTGTTGCGGGGTGAGGTGTTCGAGGGTTTGCATATTGTGCAGGCGATCGGCTAATTTGACCACGATGACGCGGATATCTTGAGCCATCGCCAGGAACATTCGGCGAAAATTCTCCGCTTGCCGTTCAGTTTTGCTAGAAAAGTTGAATTTGGAGAGTTTTGTCACCGCTTCCACCAAATTACGCACCTCAACACCGAATCTAGCCTCGATTTCTTCGGGGGTGACTTCCGTATCTTCCACCACATCGTGAAGGAATCCCGCCGCGATCATTGCCCCATCACCCCCCAGATCCCGCAGTAATCCCGCCACAGCTATGGGATGGGCGATATAGGGTTCCCCGGATTTGCGATACTGGCCCTCGTGGAGTTTGTGGGCGAAATTAAAAGCCCTAGAGATTAAATCGATATCGGGATTCTGGGGGTCGTTTTCGTAGGTAATCAGGCATTCTTTCAGCCAATCGGGTAAAACTAACGCTTTTTTCGGTTCCGTGGCCCGGGGAAGGGCGGTGAGGGTTTCCGGTTGGATGGCAGTGATGGCGTTCATGGTTAGATCGGGGGGATAATAGGGGGGGGAGGAGACGGATAACTAGAAAATTATTAGGCCGAAGGGATGCCAGATTACTTAACTCTCTAACACTGGAATCGGATCGATCGGCGAAAAGGGCGGGATTCTTTTAAGTTTTTGTCTCTGATCGGGAAGAGGACTTGCAACCGTGACGGCAAATCGTTAATCTTATGTAACAAATTCTAACGCGCTTTGTATTGGATGCTACCGACAAATTACCATCAAGCTTACAAATCTTTGTTAAGAAAACTGGAGGATTTCAGTCTTGCCCTTCTGGATGGGGATGCTTCCACGGGGTTACAATCTTTTCAAGCTTTACAAACCTGTCTAGAAGGGGAGATATTGTCACTAAATGATGACAATTTCAGCCCAGAGGTGGCTAATCGTTGGCGCGCGCTCCAGACGGAACTATATCGATCGTGGCGATTGCTGGAGACGGATTGGTTATTTTTGGCCTCGGCGCGGCAAGGACGGGAGAAACGTTTACAGATAATTAGCGAGCGAGTGGCGACTTTAAAGGGGTATTGTCGGGTTTTGTTAGGGTCAGTTGTCGATTAGCAATTAAATGCTCGATCGCCGTTTGTGTGGCATACTTGACCCTAAGTCCTAACTTTTATCGTTACCGATCGCGTCATGTTGGAAATTAAAGACCTAAAAATTGCCTACCCGACCGAATTAAGTTCTCCCTCTTGGGCGATCGATGGGGTATCTTTTAGAATAGGCCAAGGGGAAACTCTGGGATTAGTGGGTGAATCTGGTTGTGGAAAATCGACCATCGGTAAGGCTATTTTAAGGTTATTACCCAATCACACTCACGTGGAAGGGGAGATTACCTTTGAAGGGCGATCGCTTTTATCTTTTTCTAGCAAACAGTTAGAAAAATTTCGCGGGGAAGCGGTGGGATTAGTCTTTCAAGATCCGATGACGCGACTGGATCCGCTGATGACTATTGGCGATCATTGTGTGGAAACTTTGCAAGCTCATCGGACGGATTTAACCTATCTTGAAGCTAAAAATGAAGCTTGTACTTTCCTAGAAAAAGTGAAAATTCCCGCTAATCGTTGGTCCCAATATCCTCACGAATTTAGCGGGGGAATGCGGCAAAGAGTGGCCATTGCTTTAGCTTTATTATTAAACCCTAAGTTAATTATTGCCGATGAACCCACCACCAGTTTAGATGTGACGGTTTCGGCGGAAATTCTGCGGGAATTAAAGCGTTTATGTAGCGAGGAACAGATGGGATTATTGTTAATTTCCCATGATTTAGCGATGGTGGGAGAATATTGCGATCAATTAGCGGTGATGAAGGGGGGCAAAATTGTCGAATCGGGATTGGTAAAAACAGTTTTTAAAGCGCCTCAACATCCCTACACTCGTTCTCTTTTGTCCGCCGCTTTACACCTACAGTTACGGGAGGAAAAATCAACGGCAATTCAAGGCAAGGAAACGGTGTTAAAGGTGGATAATTTAAAACAGTATTATACCCTAGAAGGTAACTTTTTAGATAGCTTTTTAAAGAAAGACAAGAAATTTATTAAAGCGGTGGATGAAGTCAATTTTGAACTGTATCGAGGGGAAATATTCGGTTTAGTTGGGGAGTCGGGGTGTGGGAAAAGTACCCTATCGCGAACCCTATTACAGTTAATTAAACCCACCGGGGGAAAAGTGGAATTTTTAGGAGAAGATTTAACCCCTTTGTCGGCGGAAAAAATGCGTCCAAAACGGCGCTTAATGCAGATGATTTTTCAGGATCCCCTCGCTTGTCTCAATCCTTTAATGACGGTGGGAGAAAGTATCGCCGATCCGCTTTTTATCCATCAAAAAGTTAATCTAGAAACGGCTAAAGAACAGGTTTTAAAAATGTTAGATCGAGTCGGTTTAACACCAACAGAAGAATTTTATCGACGCTATCCTAGGGAGTTATCGGGAGGACAACAGCAAAGGGTAGCCATTGCTCGCGCTTTAATTACCCATCCAGAATTAGTTATTTGTGATGAACCGGTTAGTATGCTTGATGCTAGTGTCCAGACACAGGTTTTAGAGTTAATGTTAGAGTTACAAAAGTTATTTAATCTCACTTATTTATTTATAACTCATGATCTTTGGTTAGCGAGATTCCTCTGCGATCGAATTGCGGTGATGACTGCGGGTAAAATTGTTGAAATGGGTGACACTGAACAGATTTTTAGCCATCCCCAACACCCCTACACCCAAAAATTAATCGCCGCAGCCCCGAGAATTTATCCCGACAGCAACTAAAATTGCTCTAGGGGTTTATAATTGTTATTGTCTAGATATATTTAGGAAAGACAAAATGACCAGACAACTTCAGATAACTCTCCCTGAAGATACCATGCAACTTCTCGATCGATGGTTGGCGAGTAGTGATTATCCTGAAAAAGAATATAATAATTTAATTAATGAAGCGATTAAATTATAAGTAGGGAGGCACAATTATTTGTAGGATGGGTTAGCGGTAGCGTAACCCATGCGGGCGTTGGGTTTCATGCTTCAACCCAACCTACGTTCATCTTATATTTAATTCCACCCATCTACTTATATTATGGAACCACAGAGAAACTACCTCAAGCAACAATTAAAGGAAGGAGCTATTGTTAGAGCAGAAAGAGATTTAAATTTAGCACAATATTGGTTTTCTCTAGAGGAAGAATTATGGTAATAATGATTATTTTTAAAGTTAAAAAACTGCTCAAAAAATTTGTCTTTAGTCTCCAAGAGGAAGGATGGAAACCAGCACTCAAAAAGACGAAACGAAAAATTATTAAAATTCTCACAGGAAAGAGTTCCTCTGAATTTGAAGAACAGGTGATCGAAAGTGCTAAATTAGCTGAACCGCGGACCCTAGAAATTGCCAGCAGTGACAATCCTTTAGTCTCGATTATTATTCCTGTTTATAACCAATTTGCCTACACCTTTAACTGTCTGGAATCCTTGAGTGTTAACCTAAGTTCTGATTTAGCTTATGAAATAATCATTGTTAATGATGCTTCCAGCGATGAAACCTTAGAACAATTAGCAACTTTAGTTAAAGGAATTAAAGTATTAACTAATACAGAAAACTCTGGTTTTATTCGTTCCTGTAATTATGGGGCTAGTCAAGCAAAAGGTCAATACCTATATTTCCTCAATAACGACACTCGTATTCTAGAAAATTGTCTAGAAAGTTTAGTGAAATTAATTATCAATAATCCCCAAGTTGGTGCGGTGGGTTCCAAGTTAATTTATGCTAATGGTAAACAACAAGAAGCGGGGGGAATTATCTGGAATTCTGCCGATGGTTGGAATTATGGACGCTTAGATAGTCCCGAGGAACCGGAATATAATTATGTGCGTCCCGTGGACTATTGTTCGGGGGCCAGTTTATTAGTTCCTACGGATTTATTTAAGCAATTAGCTGGTTTTTCTCAAGACTTTATCCCTGCGTATTACGAAGATACAGACTTATGTTTTGCCCTCCGAGAATTGGGTTATCAAGTCCTCTATCAACCTCAATCTAACGTCATTCACTACGAAGGAATCACCTCGGGAACAGACCTTTCTAGTGGGATCAAACAATATCAAGTTATTAATCAAACTAAGTTTCGAGAAAAATGGTCAAAGGTATTAACTAAACACCTAGATAACGATGCTAATAATGTACCCAAAGCTGCCCGACGTTTACAAGGAAAAACGACAATTTTAGTCATCGATTCCTACGTTCCACTATACGATCGAGAATCCGGCTGTGTGCGTTTATTAAATATTCTTAAGCTACTGCTCAATTTAGGCTATTCAGTCATTTTCTTTCCCGATAATGGCTATCCCGAACAACCCTATACTTCCGTCCTGCAACAGCTGGGAATTGAAGTTATTTATGGCACACCACAAAGATATAATCTAGAAGAAAAATTAATCAAATATTTACCCCTGATAGATGGAGTTTGGTTGTGTCGTCCCGAATTGTGCGATAAGTATATGGATTTAATTCGCTTAAAAACAAAAGCACCAATTATTTATGATACAATTGACCTGCATTTTCTACGTTTAAAACGACAAAAAGACTATCTCGATCCCAGTTACCAAAATACTAGCTGGAGTTGGCAAACCTATCAGAAATTAGAGTTAAACTATGCTAATCAAGCGGAAGCAACCGTGGTAGTAACCGAAGACGAAAAGCAGGTATTATCCTCTTTAGGAGTGAAAAATGTTTGGGTAATCCCCAATATCCATGAAGAAATTTCCCTGTCAGAAAAAGTTGCCTTTGACCAGCGAGCCGGTTTAGTATTTATTGGTAGCTACAATCACCCTCCTAATATTGATGCAGTTAAGTGGTTATGTTTAGAAATTATGCCCTTAGTTTGGGCATCCCGTCCCGATATTACCGTTAATTTATTGGGAAGTAATCTCAAGGATGAAGTGAAAGAATTAGCCAATGATAAAGTAATTGTCACTGGTTATGTTCCCGAAGTGGAACCCTATTTCCAAAAGACTCGTGTTTTTGTCGCTCCCCTGCGATTTGGTGCGGGGATGAAGGGTAAAATAGGTCAAAGTCTTTCCCTAGGATTACCGACTATTACCACAAAAATTGGTGCCGAAGGTATGGGATTAATTGACCACCAAGATGTTTTAATTGCCGATACTGCCGAGGAATTTGCCCAAGCGGTAATCGAACTCTATGATAATATGGAATTGTGGCAAAAACTCGCTGATAATTCCCTAAAAACTATTAAGAGATACCAACCCGCTACCGTGCAAACTAACCTACAAGCTTTGTTATCGAATCTAGGAATTGTTGCCAAGGATAGTTAACAAGAATACAGCAGTTATCTTAATGGTGAAGTACAAAGTTTTCGTTTTCGGGAGTCAGTCATCGATACCAAATTAGGTCATACTTCATCTTTATTTGTGCTTCTTTTACTGTAGTAATTTTTAGACTTCTGCTAATTTTAATAACCTCAATAAAGCGTTCCCCGGTTTTACCTGGGAACGCTTTGTGGGAGATATTTCTCCTAACTCTTTCAATAATAATTAAGCAACAGTAAAGAAACTACTTACTGGTGTAATACTTCCGAAACCGGGTAAAGTACCGCTAAATCCAGTGATATTTACCAATAAATCATTGGTCGATGACAATGCCGCAGTGCTATCATTGACCAATAGGTAAGTTCCAGTGATCGGACCGCTAATTACTTGCACTAATGCAGCACTATTGGCGAGTAAAGCTTGAGCACCTAACGATAATCCATTTGCATCAGTAAATACCTGAGTCGCTAAATCCGTTTTTGTGGTAGCAGTGCTATTAGCAGCGCGAGTAAAACTAGACGGCAAGAATGATAAGCCGATTCTATCAGTGCCGAAGGCAAAATCGGTGATCCGATCGTGAGCAGATACGCTAGATTGTCCAAATTGAAAGACGAAGGTATCTGCATCTGCATTACCAGTTAAGGTGTCAATGCCAGAACCGCCATTCAAGGTATCATTACCGAGTCCGCCGTTGAGGGTGTCATTACCTAAACCCCCATTAATACTGTCATTGCCAGCGTTACCCGAAAGGATGTTAGCTTGGCCATCACCAGTAATCGTGTCATTTCGATTAGTGCCAATGACATCATCAAAATTGGTTGCCGTAAAAGTTAATACTGGACCCCCCAATACCTGCAAATTGTTAGTCGCTGCGCTTAAATCGACATTAATAAACCCGGGAGATGCTGCGCTGGAAGCATCAATTGTATTGTTGCTAAATCCGGCGTTGGCAATGATAGTTTCAACTTGGAACAGTTGATCTGTGGCTCCACCGCCTTTGAGAATAGTTCCAGTCGGTAGTAGGGTAATGCCGCTGCCAAAACTGCTGTAATTGGCCACATCAGTCCCCGCAGCACCATTTAAAAAATCACTGCCTAAACTGCCAACAAGGGTGTCATTATCATCACCACCATTCAAGGTATCATTACCATCACCACCATTCAAGGTATCATTTCCGAGTCCGCCGTTGAGGGTGTCATTACCTAAACCCCCATTAATAATGTCATTGCCAGCGTTACCCGAAAGGATGTTAGCTTGGCCATCACCAGTAATCGTGTCATTTCGATTAGGGGACTTCCAGAGAATAAAATACCCAACAAAAAAATAGAAAAGTGTTTTTTTGAAAAAGTAATTATTTTTGTCTAGGAAAACAAAGAGTCTCCCATTACAACCTATTTTTCCGAAAAAATAGGCAGCACAAACTCTTATAC
>NZ_JAPZSZ010000209.1:0-3828 GCF_027532095.1 Microcystis sp. LE19-195.1E | reverse complement strand
AAAAACCTTGTTGGATAAGACTTTTAGACCTTTTGTCAATCAAAAAGTACCGGATATGGGAGTGATCGGGGGGAAATTTAGGCACTTTTTCCCTGAAAATTAGGTAATTGACCGCCTGAAAATGGGTAAAACCCTACACCCTACACCCTACACCCCACACCCTGCCCCCACCAACAAACTTTTTCAACAGACCCTAATTCTATACTCTCTCGCAAGAGTACAAGAGCGACTATCTCAACAATCTGTTATTTTTCGTGCTGTTCGTAAGCTGAGACAATTTTTTGTACTAAGGGATGACGCACCACATCGGCCCGGGATAGGTAACAAAAAGCGATCCCTTCTACTGATTTGAGGATTTTTTGAGCGGCAATTAACCCCGATTCCTGTTGTTGCGGTAAATCGGTTTGGGTGACATCTCCAGTTACTACCATGCGCGAACCGAATCCCAAGCGAGTTAAGACCATTTTTAACTGTGCTGGGGTGGTATTTTGGGCCTCATCAACGATAACAAAAGCATTAGCTAGGGTTCGTCCCCGCATATAAGCTAAGGGAGCGATTTCGATTTTACCCCGTTCCATCAGGTCGGGAATTTTGGCCGCTTCGATAAATTCGTATAAAGCATCGTAGAGGGGACGCAAAAAAGGATCGACTTTTTGCTGTAAATCCCCCGGGAGAAAGCCTAATTTTTCCCCCGCTTCCACGGCCGGCCGGGTGAGGATAATCCGTTCTACTTTATCTTCTAATAGAGCTTGTACGGCTAAAACGGCGGCTAAAAAGGTTTTCCCCGTGCCAGCAGGTCCAATACAAAAGGTGATATCGTGACTTTGAATCGCTTGGATATATTGACGCTGACGGAAGGTTTTTGCCCGAATTAGCTCCCCGCGACGGGTACGGGCGAGAATATCCTGCTGTAGTTCTTTATACTCACTAGAACGCCCCGTATCGAGGGCATGGATAGCGGTCATAATATCGGCTTCGGCGATTAACTTGGCCTCTTGCCATAAAATACTTAAGGAGCGCACAATCGCTGTGGCACGCTCCACCGGGGTCGGTTGCCCCGCAATCCGCAATTCCATGCCTCTGAGGACTAAATTCGCCCCAGTTTGCCTGGCTATCAATTTGAGGTTAGCTTCTTGATGACCCGCTAAAGCGATCGCACTTTCTGAACTGGGGAATTGAATCGTTTGCCAAGTTTCCGTCATGCTCGGGGCTAAATTATCCTTTGGCTAGTTCTACCACTTTAGCAAAAGCGACGGGATCGAGGACAGCTAATTGGGCCAACATTTTCCGATTGAGGAGGATATTAGCTTTCTTTAATTGTCCGGTCAGTTGGCTGTAACTGATGCCCTGTTGACGAGCAGCGGCATTAATGCGGGTAATCCAAAGACGACGAAAATCGCGTTTACGTTTGCGACGGTCTCTATAGGCATTCCGCAAGGCCTTCATGACCTGTTGGTTAGCGGTACGGAATAAGCGCGAGTGGGAACCGCGAAAACCTTTGGCTAATTTGAGAACTTTTTTGCGTCGCTTGCGGGCGACATTCCCCCGTTTTACTCTAGACATGATGATCCTTTAGACAATTTTTCTGGAAAATTTACAAATAGGGCAACATTAAGCGCACTTCCTTCTCGTCGCGCTCGTGTACCAAGGTAATCTGGGACAAACGACGGCGCTTGCGTTCGGCACTTTTATGATCGAGTAGGTGATTTTTGAAGGCTTTGCGACGTTTGATTTTTTTGCCGCTTCCCGTGGCCTCGAATCGTTTGGCCGCCGCCTTTCGCGTTTTTAGCTTGGGCATAAACTCCCTTTTATTAAATCGACACAATCACTAATACTATCACAAATACAGGACTTTGGGCAAGGAGTGGCCAAAAGATTGCTGCGCTTATCCCCACTTTGCCAAGGTCTGTGGGTGGGAATTAAATCAATCGGGAATTTTCCCCTTCCTCTCGATCGAATCGCTAAGATCCAGATAAAGTCTTGCGTTAACACGCATCTGGAGAAGTTATGGCTAAAACCCTACTAGAACAATTACGGGAATTTACAGTGGTTGTTGCCGATACCGGCGATATCCAAGCGATCGAAGCTTTTACACCCCAGGATACCACCACTAACCCCTCCCTGATTACGGCCGCGGCCCAAATGCCCCCATATCGGCCGATTGTCGATCAAACCCTGCAAGCGGCCAGAAAAGAATTGGGAAAGCAGGCCACCCCGGAAGATGTGGCCAAATTAGCTTTCGATCGCCTAGCGATCGGTTTTGGTCTGCAAATCCTGCAAATCGTCCCCGGCCGCGTCTCGACCGAAGTAGATGCTCGTCTTTCCTACGATACCCAAGCTACCATCCACAAGGCCCGTTATCTAATTTCCCAGTATGAAAAAGCGGGTATCTCTAGAGAAAGAGTCTTAATTAAAATTGCCTCGACTTGGGAAGGGATTAAAGCCGCAGAAGTCCTCGAAAAAGAGGGAATTCACTGTAATTTAACCCTATTATTCGGTTTCCATCAGGCGATCGCCTGTGCGGAGGCGGGAGTAACCTTAATTTCTCCCTTTGTCGGTCGGATTCTCGATTGGTATAAAAAAGAAACCGGTAAAGACTACGTTGGCGCTGAAGATCCAGGAGTCCAATCCGTTACCCAGATCTATAACTACTATAAAAAGTTTGGCTATAAAACCGAAGTTATGGGGGCAAGTTTCCGCAATATCGGTGAAATTTGCGAGTTAGCTGGTTGTGATCTTTTAACCATTTCTCCGAAACTGCTCGAACAATTGCAAGAGACAGAAGCCGATTTACCCCGTAAGCTCGATCCAGCACAGGCCGCAACCCTTGATATTGTCAAAATTGCCATGGATCAAGCGACTTTTGAGAAAATGCACGCCGAAGATGCCATGGCTTCCGAAAAACTAACGGAAGGTATTCAAGGTTTTACCAAAGCTTTAGAATTATTAGAACAATTGCTGATTCAACGTTTAACCCAGTTGGAAGGTCAGTCAACCCTAGAACACGCCGCCGAAGATATTTTCCGAGTCTATGATCATGATGGGGATGGTTTCATCACCCGGGAAGAATGGGCGGGAACCGATGCGGTATTTGATGCGATCGATATTAACCATGATGGCAGAATTTCTCCCGATGAGATCGCTGTCGGTTTGGGTGCGGCTTTTCGTTTAGTGGAAGCTTGACTCTCCCCCGCTAAACCGCTCGCGCGGTTTAGCGGGGGATTCTTGGTTCATCTGCTCTTGACTAGATCAAACAGGTTTAACTGAACGACCCCCAACCGACCGCCTCCGCAAGCGTTTTCTAACACGGTCAGTCCGACCGCGTTTTTTCCTCGGTTCTCGATTACCTTCGCTGATGCCGTATCTCTTGGTTCAATGTGGCCGCAAGAATCACACCGGTGAACTCTTTCCGATAAGGCTTTTTTACCGGTAATTGCGCCACAATTCGGACACTCTTGCGAAGTTCCGTTTTTATCGACTTTAAGATAATATTTTCCCCGTTTCCAAGCGACAAACGGTAGTATCTCATTAATAAAACTACTGATGCCCGAATCTAGAGATTGTTTTCTAACGATTCCTCTAGACCAGGAAACGAAGTTAATATCTTCAACGAAGATATTATCAGCAAAATCGCAAAGGTAATGAGCTAACTTGAAATGCCAATCCCTGCGGGTATTAGACACTTTCTCGTGTAATCTTGCTATCTTCTCTTGGAGTTTTAACCAATTGTTCGAGCCTTTGACTTGATGTTTCAAGCGTCTTTGTAGCAATTTAAGCTTACTCTGTACTTTCAACAAAAATCGAGGGGCTTTGATTAAATCTCCCCGT
>NZ_JAPZSZ010000113.1:0-2587 GCF_027532095.1 Microcystis sp. LE19-195.1E | reverse complement strand
CAAGGGTTGCGCTTGCTTTGGTTTAACCTGAGCGACTTAGTTTTTGCTGCGCTTTTTTCTGGCTTGAGATTTTGAGTTTTACGGCAACTGCTTGAGTTTTTTTGAATTACCTCTTGACAATCAAGACAGTCGCTACGTTCTGAATTTAAAAAATAAGCTTGCCTACATATCTAAGTTATTCCCTGTTTCCTATTCCCTGTATTTAGAGTAAAATTTCCCTGTGTTGAATTGCTAATTTATGGGCGGGAAAACCTTCGTACTCGGCTAAAGTTTTCGTGGTTTCTTTTAACTTTTCAAAGCCTTCAGGGGTGACATAAGCCAAAGTGGAGCGCTTGAGAAAATCATACACCGAAACCGCCGAATAGGAACGGGCAAAACTTCCCGTCGGCAGCACAGCATTGACTCCGATGGCGTAGGTAGCCATAGAGGAAGGAGTATGATTTCCCAGGAGAATTTCGCCAGCATTTTTAATCTTGCCCAGAATGGCAAAAGGATTACTAACTAAAACCTCTAGATGTTCCGGGGCGTACTCATTGACAAAATCGAGGGATTGCTGCAAACTATCGGTTAAAATTATGCCCCCATAGGCGGCTAAACCCGCCTCACAGAATTCCCGTCGCCAATCCGGGAGTTTTTGCAGGTATTCCTGTGCATATTCACTAGCAGCGATCGCTAAATCTTCACAGTGGGTGACTAATAAAGCCGCCGAATCCGCCCCGTGTTCCGCTTCAATTAATAAATCCAAGGCCGCTAAACGGGCATCGGTGGACTCATCGGCCAAAACTATCGACTCACTTGGACCGGCCGGCAAACCCACATCCACAGTACCGAACAGTAACCGCTTGGCCGCCGCCCCATAGACGCTGCACGGACCGGTAATTTTGTCAACCCTTTTGATATTTTTTGTTCCCAAAGCCAAAGCGGCGATCGCTTGTACGCCCCCTAACTTATAAATTTCTCTGACTCCAGCCATCTGCGCCGCCACCAGAGAAACCGGTTCGACGTTGCCCTGTTTATCGGGGGGAGTGCAAACGACAACTCTTTCCACTCCTGCCACCATTGCCGGGATGGCTAACATTAACATCATCGAGGGAAAAGCACCGCGGCCCCGGGGAACGTATAAACCCACATTGGGGATAGGAGAGATTTTTTCGCCGGCAAAGACACCGGTTTCAATTTCTGCCAGTAGTGTTTCTTCCGGCATTTGGCGACGATGTACCTCTTGAATATTCCGGAAAGCCTGTTCAATGGCAGTTTTTACTTCCGGTTCAATTAAATGAAAAGCCCGCTCAAATTCTGCCTCGCTGACTTTGATATTTTCTACCGTCGCACCTTCGTAGTCAAAACGCCGCACATAGTCCACAACGCCGGCATCCCCCCGTTCGCGGATGGTTTCTATGACCGTTTGAGCGACTTTGAGGGCGTTATCAATATCTAACTCGGCTCTTTTCTGAAGTTTTGCCCGTTCTGCGCTACTTAATTGCGAAAGTTTTAATATTCTAACCACTATTGCTGCTCCTACTGCCCCCCGTCCTCTCAAGGATAACGGGGAATCTGAATCTTTATTTTTATTGTAACCTTTGGGGGAGTGCCGGCTTTTCAGTGATCAGTAAACAGTAACCAGTAATCAGTGAACTGAAAACTCACATCTGATAACTGATAACAAAGGCCGAATCTAAAACCTAATTTGTTAAGCTAAAAGCTTTATTGCCAGATTCTTTCTCTTGCCTCTTGCCTCTTGCCTCCTGCCTCCTTGGGTATAATGCAGATCATGTTTAAGCTCTCTTGCTGTTCTGTAAATGCGATCGCTCTTGGTTTATTATGGGGGGCGATTGGTCCGGTGTGGGCAGAAACGGAGTTAGACCTAGACCCGAAAATTCGGCAAGAAAGCCCGGTTTTAGAGCGTTGGTTAGAAAAAATACCCGATATCGCCGAAGATATTCGCCGCGATCCTAGTTTTCGCACTCGTATCCGTTTAGGATATGCAGAGTTTCCTTCTACCGATAATTCCAGTGGCGTGATTTTGGGGGTAGAAGATGTGTTTTTCGGTCAAACCAGTTTAACCCTAAGCGGCGATTATCAGACGGCTTTTAACGGCAAAAGGACGGCAATAGGAGCAAATTTACAATACTATCTCCTCCCTTTGGGTGATTATGTCAATCTGGCTCCCATGGTGGGCTATCGTTACATTCAGACAGGAAATTACAGCACCGATGGGCTTAACTTAGGATTAAAGCTCAAATTAGCCCTTTCTCGCACGGGGGCAGCAGATATCACCGTCAGTCAGAGTTTTATCTCACCGGGGGGTGCTAACGAGGTGGGATTGACTACTCTTTCGGTTGGTTATGCGATTACCTCTAATTTACGTTTAGCCGCCGATATTCAAGCCCAAAATTCCCGCGCCCGTAAAGATAGCTCCCTAGGAATTTTACTGGAATGGTTGCCCTAATTAGGGTTTGCGGCAAAAAGCTTTTCCTGGGGGTAGGGTGTGGGGTGCGGGGTGTGGGGTGTGGGGTGTGGGGTGTAGGGTGTGGGGTGTAGGGTGTGGGGTGTGGGGTGTGGGAAAAATAAATAAAAATAATCTCCT